>NZ_CP045997.1:6347544-6498984 GCF_010233585.1 Spirosoma endbachense | reverse complement strand
TTACCTTTACGAACGAGTTGGTCGAGCGTTGTGAGATCGGCTTCCGACAGCACAAACGGTTTAGCGATTTGGCCCATGTCGGAAAGATAGCTACTTTTATCTAACCATTAAATTGGAAGAGTACTAGGTTATCAGGCAACAAAAGCGGCATTTGACTTTAAAAAGGGTAAAACACGGACCGATTATAGGAAGGCGCTACCCGCGCTACTCTCGTATTATGAGTCGATTCAGGCATTAAGCACCAACAGGTTCGATGTGCAGAAAGTGGCTTCACTAGAACTGGAATGGTGGATAATACATCGTCAGCGTGAACACTATTCATACAAAGCCCTGGCCGACGCTTTAGCCGAAACAACGGCTGCTCAGTACAACTTACCTGTACAGTCGTTCTCGACCTACGCCCGATTACGCGCCGATGCCATGCGCCTGCGCGACGAGTCAGTCCAGAAACCAGGGGGTACTACAGAAACTGACTGGCAGCGTATTGGGCAGGAGTTAGATCAGGCATGGTTTGCCCTGCATAATGCCGTTCAGCCTGTTCATTAATCAGAGACTCTCTAAAAACCGGATGTACTGGTGTTCGCAAATCGTGCTTGTGCGAAACCCCACGTCTTACGAAGACTAAAATAGATTCCGGTACTGTTTGGCAGCAATTTGCCCCGATCGACGGCAATCGTTACACGGGCAATCCAGTCCGGTTTTCCCTTAAGTGGAGCACTCACCGAAAGCAATGTCGATAGTTGCCGGGTATTTTTCGGAAAGGCAATGGCATAGGAGCCCAGATTATCGCTTAGAGAACAGAACATCCGAAATGTGAAGCGCGTACCTACCGTACCAGCCATACCCATATGCAAAACACGCACCCGATTATTATTGGTAAAAAGATGGTAATCGCCATTGGTATAACTCGCTTTGACACCAGTTGGTAATTCTGACCGACTTTCACCATAATAGCCAATAAACGGAGTTCCGATACCCCGGCCGCCGTATGACCAGCCATCAATATATTGGGTGTGGTTAAAGTAATTATCGGCGCCCCGTTCGGCCGGGAGATTACCAAACGTTGGGCCGCCCTGGCTAAGCGTGTATAAAAACTCTGCGACAAGTTCGCGAATCTGAAATCCACGAGTTTCGGAGCCAGATTGTCGGATTCGGATTCCGTTCAGCCCATCTGCAATGTTAATCAGGTAAAACAAAGAACCATCTTCGTAATAACTCTGCCGATACACCCATACAGTAAAGCTTTTTCCTGTCCATTCGGCCCCCAAATCAATAGTTCCCAGATGATTTCCAATGCGATTTTCGCGGTCACCTTTGCTGATGCGTGAGGTATCGGTGTCCTCTTTTGCGCCTAAGCTCGTGCCTGATATAATGTCAAAATAATCAGCCAGCGAGGTTGGGAAGCGGCCGTTTTTAATGACCAGATCACTCGTAAACACATCGCTACGCCCGCCCCATTGTACCTGATGGTTAAAGCCAGCGTAGAGTTTTAGCGACCAGTTTGGTTTGCCAAATCGCCCATAAAATGCTTTCTGATGGAGAAATGAGCCTTTCACCGGCCCACGGTTATCGAACCAGCCATGTGAGTAAAATCCTTTGAAGGCGATCAGCCCTTTCGTAAAACCGAGCGGCACGTAATCAGGTAAACTAATCTGAATTTCCGGGATGGGTAGTGCATTACCCGACCAGGCCATTGGACCCACGCCAAGCAGTGTGTCGGCCAATCCGACAACCTTACGCCGACGGCCTGCCATGAGTTCCAAAACCCCTAACCTGCCCTTAACGTAAAATTCTGGTATGATAAAGCGACGACTTTGCCCAATGTTGACTACAGCTTCGACGCCTAAACCCCAATCCAGTTTTCGTACAGGCTGACTGTAGTTTCTATAGAATCCAGCTCGCAATTGATCAAATGAGTTTTGATCAGGAACAATTCCATATTGTTTAGCCCGTAACCAGAAAGGCGTTTGCGATGGAGTGCTAATTGATAAGCCCGTTTCAACAAACCCAGTAATAGGCTTATGAGCCGAATCGGATTGCCCGAAAGCAGCCGTAGACAGGATAAACAACAATAAGAAATACGAATGCATGAAGTAGACGGTGAGGTATCGATAAGCAATCGGCCCACCTTCATCAGGGCTTTACTTTATCGGCCTCACAAATATAAATACAATATATATTTTAGTGACTATTTTAGTATCATTTACAAAATATATGACACAAGTTTATTTCAGGAAATAATCTACCTGCGGCAAGCCAATTTTAACTTTAGTGAGTTGTAAGTACAGACGCAACATTATCTATGCAACTGACGATCTCACCCGAAAACCCACTTGAATGGCTTGCCCTCCGTGCTAACCTCGCCCCTATTCCTCTCCTTCATGTTCAGATCATGCCTGTTTTGGCAAAGGCTGTACTCGAAGCAGCCGATAAGGGTGTATTTGAGGCCGTTAAAGATGAAGACCAAACACTTGATGAGCTGGCTACCAAACTCCAGCTGAATCAAAAAGCGCTGGGTGAATTAATGGGCCTTTTAACGGCAATGGGCTATTTTACGTACCAGAATAATCGCTTTGCGCTGACTCGAATGGCCCGGCGATTTGCGCTCAAAGACGATCCATCATCTGTGTATGGCATGATGATCTTTAACAATCGCGTCGTTTGGGAATGGATGGATCATCTGGGTGAGTACTTACAAACCGGTACAGGCGTTCAATACCACGATACCCTGTCCAGTGAGCAGTGGCGTTATTATCAGGAGGCTATGCTTGCTGCCACCAATACTGAAGCACGTGAATTTGGCCGACGGGCACCCGTCCCGAAACTAGCCACCAGCATGCTTGACATTGGTGGTTCACATGGTCAGCATTCGGTTGCGCTCTGCCGTAAACTCCCCGCGTTAACATCTATCATTCTGGATTTGCCTCAGGCTATTGAACAAGCTTCTCCCTTATTGGCTCGGCAAGGTCTGGGCGACCGGGTAACCCATCGGCCGGGGAATGCCCTTACCGATGATTTTGGGGAGAATGCGTTCGATATTATTCTCTTGTCGAGTCTGGCCCACCATTTTACGCCGGAACAAAATCAGCTTGTTACGGATAAAGTTGCCCGAGCGCTACGATCAGGCGGAGTGTTCATTGTCAATGAGTTTATCCGACCCGAGTTAGGGGCAAAACCGGATCTGATTGGTAGTAGTACCGATTTATTTTATGGTCTGAGCAGCACGGCGGGGAATTATTCCATCGCCGAAATCCAGCAGTGGCAGCAAACCGCTGGCCTGAAACCTCACAAAATAGTTAAGTACTACACCATGCCGGGCCGGGTAATGGTAGTGGCTAAAAAGAAATAGTTGACAATAGTGCGATCTTACGTCAACGTTATAGCCGCACTTGTTGCCAGCACGTCAGGTTCGTTGCGTACCTTTGGGATTAGATTTAATGCAACTCCATGAAATACAAAAAGCACGTTTTCATCTGTAATAACCAGAAAGCAGCTCCGAAAAAATCCTGCGGGGAAGCCCACGGCAACGAATTAGTCGACGCCTTTAAAGCGGCTCTGGCCGAGCGTGGTCTGTTGAAAGAAATGCGCGCCCAGCGGACAGGCTGCCTCGATGCCTGCGCGTTCGGACCAACGCTGGTTGTTTATCCGGAAGGGACTTATTATGGTAATGTTCAATTGTCAGACGTTAACGAAATCGTAGAAAGTCACTTAATCAACGACCAGCCAGTAGAACGTCTGAAGCTGGATTTTTAACGGTTTCGGTTTACGGTAATTGGCTTAATACTGTAAACCGAAATGCCATCTCCAATGTACAAGCACCTTTTCTTCGATCTTGATCATACGTTATGGGATTTCGACCGGAATTCGGCAGAGTCTCTGACCGAACTGTTCGAAACGTTTCGGCTGAGCGATTTAGGCATTCCATCCGCAGAAGAATTCAGTCGTCACTTTATTGCGATAAACCGACAATTGTGGGCCGACTATGACAAGAATCGTATTGAACACAGCTACATCCGAAAGCATCGTTTTCCGCTGGTGTTTCAGTCGCTTGGCGTCGATGAGGCAACCGTCCATACCGATCTGAATGCCGAATACCTGCGATTGCTTCCTCGAAAGCCTCATCTGCTGGATTCGGCACGGGAAATTCTGGATTACCTGAAGGGCCGCTATACGATGCACATCATCACCAATGGCTTTGCCGAAATTCAGGCCATCAAGATGGATAGTGCCGAAATCGCGCATTACTTCACGCATGTGATTACGAGTGAAAACGCTAACGCCAAGAAGCCCGATCCGCTCGTATTTCAGTACGCACTGGAAATTAGCGGAGCCACAACCAGCGAAAGTCTGATGATTGGCGATAACTACGAGGCCGATATTATGGGCGCCAAGGGGGTTGGTCTGGATACTGTGTTCTATAACCCACAAGCCATAACCGTCGATGATCAGCCAACGTACGACATTCGCCACTGGAAAGAACTCATGGCCATTCTGTAACCCGGTTCGGGTATGGAAAAATGATTTACCAATAGCCAGGTAGCGATTAATTCAGGCAGGAATAGAATCAACGACTATTGTATGCACCTAAACTCATCAACCGCACTGGTTACCGGAGGAGCTTCCGGCCTGGGCGAAGCCACCACCCGCCTGTTAGCATCGAACGGCGCGAATGTTGTCATTGTAGACCTGAACGAAGACCGAGGTCATGCCCTTGCCGAAGAATTAGGGGCAACGGTTCGATTTATTAAAACCAACGTCACCGATGAGGCTGATGTTCAGGCAGCGGTCAATCTTGCCATTGAAACATTCGGTGGTTTACATATCAACGTAAACTGTGCAGGTATTGCCGAAGCCCGCAAAACAGTGGGTAAAGTCGAGGGTGTTTACGGAGCGCATTCACTGGCGGCTTTTCAGAAAGTTATTTCCATCAACCTCATTGGCACGTTCAACGTGATTCGGCTGGCCGCTCTGGCCATGGAACATAACGAACCTAATCCTGAGAAACCGTTTGAAGGTGAACGTGGGGTGATTATCAACACGGCATCCGTCGCGGCCTACGACGGACAAATAGGGCAGGCTGCTTATTCCGCGTCCAAAGGAGGTATTGTCAGTATGACTTTGCCCATTGCCCGGGATCTGGCCCGCTCAGGAATCCGGGTAATGACCATTGCACCGGGCTTGTTTGAAACGCCCTTACTACTGGGATTACCGGAAGAAGCACGTCTGTCGCTTGGCCAGCAAGTACCGTTTCCTTCGCGACTTGGCCGACCGGATGAATACGCCATGCTGGTTAAAAGCATTATCGAGAATCCAATGCTGAACGGAGAAGTGATTCGACTGGATGGAGCGATTCGGATGGCTCCGAAATGAATAGATCTGGTTTCATTATACAGAGCCCTTTCGCCCAAGGGTGTGCCACGGCTGAACGAATGGGCTACTACAATTCTCATAAAAAGAGTCGCCTGTTTGAGCGACTCTTTTTCTATTGTAGACTATCCCTTTTCGAATGCGTCAGTCAATTAAAATGTAAAGTTTAAACGGGCGAACAGGAATCGGCCATTCATACCAAACTGAGAAGTATTTCTCGAATACACGAATTGATTTGCATTGGAAAGGTCAACCGAAGTGGCAGCCGCACTATAAACAATTCCACCGTTGGCATCTACGCCAGTTGGTCTTTTAGCTGATACAGGTCCATAGTTTTTGTCTGGATAAATATCAAAAATGTTATTTGCTCCCACAACCACTTTTAAGGCATTATTGACTTGATAACCAATTGACAAATCAGTAATTACTCTTCCTCCCCAAACCGGATGTTCATTCTCAACAGCCTGCCCATTCACAACAATGGCACCGATAATGCCATCTCCATTCACATCGACCGTATTGGGGTCTGTAACTTTACCGAAATACACGTTTCTCAGGAAGAAATCGAATTTGTTCAGAGTTAGCGTATTGCTCAGGTTAAATTTAACTCTTGGCACTGCTTCCTGTAGATAAACTCTTGATGTTTCAGAGTAATACCGATTAATCTGACCATTGTCGGCCAGAATTTTAGATGCCTTAATATCACCAATCTGTTTCGTTTGTGACACTGTACCGGCTAAATCACTTCTCAGTGAAATACCCCCGCCAAACGTAGCTCGATGTGAAATCACTAAGTCAATACCTTTTGATTCGGTGTCAATCGCATTTGAGAAGAACGTAGCTGCTGTAGCATTGGCCTGGTCAAATAGATTTTGTAATTGTCTTTGAGGGGTCCCTTCCGGGAAGAAGAATGTAGGCCCAGGAGCTGCACTATTCGAAGGTCTTGCAAATTGATCGGTCAGGATTACCCGATCATTAATTCGTATAAAATAACCATCCGCTGTAATTGTTAAATTGGCCCCCGGTATTTTTGCAGTGAAGCCTGCACTAATACTTCTCGACTCTTCCTGTTTTAATTTCGGAATCCCCAGCAATTCGGCGGGCCTGGACGCATTACTGAATGTACCCACCTCAAACGGAACACCCCCTACAAATTGAGTAGACGTTGAGTTAAAGTAAATCTGAGCCAGCGAAGGGGCGCGGAACCCTGTTGAAGCGGCTCCACGAATGTTGATGTTGTTGGTCAGTTTATAGCGTGTAGCCAATTTGAAATTGGTAGTGCTGCCGAAATCCGAATAATTTTCGAACCGAACGGCACCTTCTACCAGCCATCGGCTGGTTACGTCTAACTCAGCGTCGGCATACAGAGCCATGCTTTGTCGGTTAGCATCTTTTGTTGCACTTTCGTTTTCCGGCCTGAAACCAGGAAACACTTGTGAGCCACCGGGACGGGCACTGCCAAAGAAATCAGAAGGTGCTACCTGAGTCGACGTCGTAATTACCTGTCCGTTCACATCGTATCTGGCCCACGAGTTTTCATCGCCCGCCTTTATCCGGTAGCTTTCAAAACGACCTTCTGCCCCAAAAGCCAGGTTTAAGCCAGAAAGTGCATCAAACTTGCGACTCAGGTCGAAGTTAATTGTGTTTTGTTTGAAGTTCAATCCACCTGCCTTAAATACAGTTGGCGACTTATCTAATAATGTAGCGTTAACTGTATTTTCTACACCATAATTAAAAGTGTTTGAGCCAAACGTATTGCTCAGGTCATAATTAAATGAGCCTAATTTCCCACGAAACCCGGCGGCAAATGAAGCATCAATAATTTCAGAATGAATTTCTGGCAGGAAACCATTGATGAAAATACCGGTGTAGGCACGTGCCTGGTTAGGATTCCGATAGAAACCAGCGGCATCTCCGGTCCGTCTACCATAGCCACCAAACGCATAGAACTCATGATTTTCATTAATGGGAATAGCAGAATTGGCGAAAAACTGGATGCTCTTTAAATTGGACTGACCGACACTCATATTGAAATCACTTCGTTGCAGTCCGCGGGCCGCCAGTTCATTGTCGGTTACATCGGGAGCAAGAATTGTCCGTAAATCGGTAAGCGTACTAGCTCCTGCAATGCTGGCCTGCGTAGCTGCATCGAAATAAGTTACGCCTAAAGCACCTTTCTTGATCGCGTCGATAGAAGTAGGCAATGTATTTACATTTCCACCCGCCTGTAGCGTTCTATATTCAATGGCATTGTAGCGGTTGAAAAGCGTACTGGTTGTTGGCAGAGCGCGACTGGTCGAATTTCTCATTTGTGCTGACCCCGTAACGTTAATGAACCCAGCTTTACCAATGCGAACGCCATAGTTTGCGTCTATTTGCAGATTTCTGCCATCCATTCCGCCTTTAAAGTTGTTCGACCCTTGCGAAAAGTTACCTCCTCCATAGACTGATAACGCTAACTTCCCGGTAGCTTCTTTCATTTTTACGTTGATGATCCCGGCAATCGCATCAGAACCATACTGTGCGGCAGCACCATCCCGCAAAACTTCTATTCGATCAATAGCAAAGGCAGGAATTGCATTTAAGTCCGTACCAACCGAACCACGGCCGGGCGTACCGTTCACGTTTACCAACGACGATGTATGTCTTCTTTTGCCATTCAGTAGCACTAACACCTGATCAGGGCCTAAACCTCTTAGTTGTGCAGGATCGATGTGGTCAGTCCCGTCGGCCACGGTTGCTGTGTTAGACGTAAACGAAGGAGCAACCATATTCAGAATTTGATTCAGGTTGTTCTGCGGAGCCTGGGTCGTTAACTGTTGCATGCTGATGATATCAACAGGAACAGGGCTTTCTGTTTTCACTCGACCTGCACTTCTTGTTCCTGTTACAACCACTTCGGATAAAGATGCTGTTGTTTCTGTAAGTGCAACATCAACAGTTTCATTACCGCTAACGTTTACAGTAACGGATTGGGTTTGATATCCCACAAAACTAACACGGAGGCTATAGCTCCCCGGAGTTAATTTGAGCGTGTAGTCGCCACTGGCATCAGCAGTGGTGCCAACGTTTGAGTTCACAACGACAATCGTCGCGCCAGGGATGGACGCTTTAGTCATAGCATCCGTTATGCGGCCCCGAACGCCCTGAGCCAAAACTGTAGAAAATGTCACCAGTAATAAGATGACACTTGACATACAATGATTCATAGAATAGTTGTAGCGCATAGTTTATATTTTTAAGACAAAACGTAATGTAGAATAATATTTCATTACCGCCTACATAATCACGCTATTTTGCTATAAAACTTACCATACGCCAAATATGTACTCTACAAAAGCGGGAGAACTGGTCATTGCTTTATCGAATTGATTTGTCAGACAAAAGCTTGTCAGACAGCATAAAAAATGGCCTGCGCTCATGCGCAGGCCATGGAATAGACCAGGAATACGGTCAGAAATTTACTTCACAGAAACTACTTCCAGATCAAAACGCAGTGGTGCGTAAGGCGTAATGACATATCGGTTATTAGTAACAACACCTGTTGTTCCATACCCAATTGAGGATGGAAACAATATAGTTGCTTTCTCACCAACCCGAAGCTTGGATAGACCCTCCTCGAAGCCTTTAACGTACTTATTCTGCCCTAAAACAGCGTCAAATGTACCTGTTCCGGTACTATCAAACGCAGAAGCCGAGCGAAGCTGTTTGCCTAAATATCGTATGGTAATTGTCTGGCCAGCGGCCAGTGTGGCTCCAGTAGGATTGGTTACTGTTTTAACGATTCTCAACCCCGTCCCTGAAGAATCAGTCACGGTTAATTTCTTTTCGGCAATATGCTGCCTGATCTGCTGATCTTCATTACGAGACCTCTTCAATTGCACATTAAATAGGATAACAGAGTAAGGGGGTAAATTCGTCTTTGCTTCATTTCCAAAGCCTAGATAAGAAGGGATGAGTAACGTAGCACTTTCGCCTTCACGCATCAATGAAACACCCTCTTCTAAACCAGCAATAATCGCCTGAATACCGAGTGTATAATACACAGGCCTATCTTTTAGCGTACTGTCAACAAAGGCACCGCTCAGGTTATAGGACTTGTATGTGAATTCTACTTCTTCGCCAGGAACAGCCAGCTTACCAGCCGTATTAGGTTGTGTTATGGCATAATACAGCCCTGTGTTTGTTGTTTTACCGTTTAAGCCTTTAGCGGTAGCATAGGCCTGAATGTCGGCATCGTTCTGATCATAATAAGCACTCGATGGATCAACATTTTGCGTTGAACAACCGGCTAGTCCACTGATCAATAAGGCACTGAAAATAGTTAAATGAAGCTTACGCATGGAATTAGAATAACAAATAGAGATACTAGGTAATACGCATAATGACCCTATATCGTGGCGTAACGTTGGGAAGACACGTATTTTTTTTCAGTTTAACACTAAACTTGTTCCTGTTTTTAACGCCTTGAAGCGATCCGCCGGTATGTTTTTCGCTACTAAAGCCTTTGCCAAATCGTCTACCGGTTCGGTTGCTCCGTCATCGGCCAGTGGGAACGTTCCGAAGTGAATCGCCACACTTTGTTCTGATCGGACATCGGTATGTATCTGCACAGCTTCAACCGGCGAACAGTGAATTGGCGACATAAACCACGGTGGTTTATAAGCGCCAATGGGTATCAATGCCAGCCGTAACGGGCCAAACTGTCGGCCAATATCTTTCAGAAATGGACCATAGCCCGTATCACCCACAAAATACAATTTTCCAGCGACTTTGCTGTCAATTATGTAGCCAGCCCATAGAGTAGCATTTCGATCAAACAGTCCCCGCCCTGAAAAATGCTGTGCCGGAACACAGTGAATCGTCGTACTGTCGTTCACAGCAAGCGACTGACGCCAATCCATTTCCTGAACGTTACGACAACCTTCCTGCTCCAGAAATGCTTTTACGCCGAGCGAGCAAAATACCCGTGGCTGGTCCCGGTTACAGAGTTTCCGGACGGTTCCGATATCCAGGTGGTCCCAATGATTGTGGCTTAACAGCAGCACATCAATTTTAGGAAGATCATCAAACCGAATACCGGGCGGATTATTTCGCTTTGGTCCGGCAAACTGAAACGGGCTGGTCCGTTCGTAATAAATGGGGTCCGTCAGTACGTTGAGTCCGTCGAACTGAAGCAACACCGTTGAATGATTGACAAACGTTACCCGTACCGTTCGACCATTTACGCGTGCTGGTGGTGGCGGACCAGGCTGATCATCATGATAAGCTGGCCAGGGGCCCTGCTGGCGGTTTATCATCCAGCCAATGACTTCCCGAAATCCTTTGGCTTGCACATCGTTCAGATTATGAAATTCCTTTCCGTCAAAATGATCGCTTACTGGCCCCTTGTACCGGGGACCCGAAACCATATAGCCCACTACCACGGCCATTATGATAGCTACCAGAATCAATAACCCCAGTATAAGTAGTAGTTTAGACCACATAGTGAGAAGCAGGTAAATCGGTAAATCAACCGATTTGATCAGGGTTGCAACACCTGGTCAATAATATGAATAACTCCGTTGTTAGCAACCAGATCGGCGGTTTTGATTGTGGCCGCCGTTGAGTTTTTATTCCCCTTAACCGTCACAACGCCATTGTTGGCCGTTAAATTAAGTTTGCTATTGCTCAACAAGGTGTTAACCGAACCCGTCTGGATCTGGTAGGTCAGCGAAGCTCCAGATAAAACATGGTAGGACACTAAAGACGAGAGTGCCAGTGGCGCAGCCGTCTCGACAGAAGAAAGTGTCTTGTAACCAGCGGCAATAAAGGCATCATCGTTCGGCGCAAAAATCGTCAGTGGATTTCCAGACGACGTATTACTGAGCGAAGTCACGAGCGTTGAATTGGTAGCACCAATCCGTTTTATAGCAGCTGCCAGAAAGGTTAGTTTAGGATTTCCTTGAATCGTTGTCAGAATAGAACCCGTCGAAGGAGTCAACACCCGATCAATCATGTGAATAATCCCATTCGCGGCTTTGATATCGGGCTGTGTAATTTTCGCATTATTGACGTAAATCGTTCCTCCACCCGTGTTGTTTATGTAGGCTACACCCTGGCTAGCCGTCTGAACGGCATTCTGACCAGATGGAATCTTGGCTATCGTAACGGGTGCGTATAATACATGATACAGCAAAATATTCTTTACCTGATCTTTGGTCATGGCCATTATCATGGCTTCGGATGTTATTCCGGACGCCTGAAAGGCAGCGTCATTTGGCGCGAAAAATGTCAGGTTAGCCGCTTTAAGCGCATCACCGGCGCCAGAATACATCATGGCTGAACGCAGTAATGTATACTGCTTATCTTCCAGGATCTGATCTGTTATCGTTTTCGGATCAGCAACCGTATCATCTTTTTTTGTACAACTCAGCGATGCCGTTAGCAGCAGCCCGAAAATAGCCAATCGGCTCAGGAGCAACGAAAAAGGTTTAGTCATACAGCATGAACGATCAAATAGTAGGTCTACGTGCGTTAAACGTAACGGATCGGGTTATGTTTCCTCTCAGCAAAGATAAGAGAGTTGAGGAATTGTGGGCAGGCTCTAGACAAACGCAGGTAGTCAATAGCAAGTGGCCCAATAAATACCATCTGCTGATGACGGCTAACGGCTATCGGAGAACTGTCAATTAACCTACTGACTTACTGACTAAATTTTCGTACCTTCGCGGTCTTGTTAAATAAAGTTAAAACTCCCCAATTGGGATGAAGGAACTCATTGACCCGAGCAATCTGCCTCAACATATAGCCGTTATCATGGACGGAAACGGACGTTGGGCAAAACGGCAGGGAGCTGCCCGGGTGTTTGGCCATCGGAATGCCATTAAGGCTGTGCGCGAAGTAACGGAGGGCTGTGCCGAGCTGGGCGTTAAGTTTTTAACGCTGTATGCCTTTTCAACAGAGAACTGGAATCGACCAAAATTTGAAGTCGATGCACTCATGACGCTGTTGGTTCACACCATTCGGGGTGAAATAAAAACCCTCATGGATAACAACGTGCGACTGACGACCATCGGCAACACGGAGAGCTTACCGTCTGACTGCCAGCGCGAACTGGCAGAAGCGATGCGCGAAACATCGGGGAATACTGGTCTAACGCTGGTATTGGCATTAAGTTATAGTGGACGCTGGGAAATTCTGGAAGCGGTTCGGCAGATTGCTACAGATGTAAGCACTGGCAGGCTGGCAATGAGTGAAATAAATGAGTCGCTATTCGGAAGCTATCTCACAACAGACGGTATCCCCGATCCTGAGCTGATGATCCGAACCAGTGGCGAAATGCGAATCAGTAACTTCATGCTTTGGCAGCTGGCCTATTCGGAACTTTACATGCCTGATGTGCTCTGGCCCGATTTCCGGAGAAACCATTTGTATGAAGCCATTTTGAGTTATCAACAACGAGAACGTCGGTTTGGCAAAACCAGCGAACAACTAGTAAAATAAAGTTTTCAGTTTACAGTGCTGACGTCTTCAGGTGCTCTGCAGAGCACCATTAACTGAAAACATTGCCCCTGAAAAACTGAAAACTGAAAACTGAAAATCCACTTGGAACACCGTATAAAACTCATACTGGGAGCCATTTTATTGCTCATTAGTTTATATCCGTCCACACTTAAGGCACAGGTACGGGTAGGCGTCGGGCGAGGCACAGAAACGCCACTTAGCAACGATGAACTGCTGAACTACGCCAGTCCCAAAGATTATGAAATTGCCGGATTAACCGTAACAGGTACTCGCTACCTCGACCCCAATTCGCTTGTATCACTGGCAGGCCTTAAAGTCGGCGATAAAATTCGTATTCCTGGCGAAGCAGTTGGCTCATCGGTACGCAAACTGATGGAATCAGGGCTGCTCGACAATGTGGAGTTGTTCGCGAATCACGCTGGCGAAGGCAAAGTCTCCCTCATGTTCCGGGTTCAGGAACGCCCCAGGCTTTATAGAGTCAGTTTCCTTGGTGTCAAAAAAGGCGAACAGGATCAGCTTAAAGATAAAGTAAAATTGAATCTGGGTAAGATTGTCTCCAATACAATCACCAAAAACACCCAGATGGCCGTTCGTAAATTTTTCGTAGACAAAGGCTATCTCAATACGAAAGTTAAAATTACGACCGTACCCGATAGCGCCCGTAACAACGCAACGATGCGGGTTCTGGTCGACAAAGGGCAAAAGGTAAAAATTGCAAAAATCACATTCGAAGGCCAAACTGAACTCGATGAATCAGCCGTTCGGATGAAAATGAAGAGTACAAAAGAGAAACGGTTCGGCCGTTTGTTCACCCCGTCGAAATTCGTTCCAAAAAAATACGAGGAAGACAAGCAGAAACTGATCGAATACTATAATAAGCTCGGCTATCGTGATGCTGTAATTGAAAAAGATACCATCATTCATAACAGCGACAAAACGATCAATATCAACATGGCCCTGAACGAAGGGCATAAATACTATTACCGGAATATCGACTTTTCGGGCAATTACCTGTATCCGGCTACCCGGTTACGCGATGTGCTCGGCGTTCAGAAGGGCGATGTCTATAATCCGGAAGACCTGGAGAAAAAGCTGAATGGTAATCCCGGACAGGACTTGAGTTCGCTGTATATGGACGATGGTTACCTGTACTATAATGCCCAGCCTATCGAAAAAAGCATCGACGGTGATTCGATCGACCTCGAAATTCGAATTTTTGAAGGAAAGCAGGCTACCATCAATCGAGTTATTCTGAACGGCAACTCCAAAACCAGCGATCACGTTGTCATGCGTTCTATCCGGACGCTGCCCGGTCAGAAATTCTCTAAAACGAACCTGATTCGTACGCAACGGGAATTGGCTACCCTTGGCTACTTTGACCCCGAGAAAATTGGGATCAATCCGGTTCCGCAGAGTGATGGTACGGTGGATATTGAGTACACGGTTGAAGAGAAACCATCTGACCAAATCGAATTATCGGGCGGTTGGGGTGGCTATGTGGGTTTCGTTGGAACGCTCGGTCTGACCTTCAACAACTTTTCAGCCCGTAATATTCCGAACTTTAGCGCCTGGCGGCCACTACCCGCTGGCGATGGACAGCGCGTTCAGCTGCGTTTTCAGGCCAATGGTAGCCAATATCAAGTGTATTCACTTTCGTTTACCGAGCCCTGGCTTGGTGGTCGGAAACCCAATGCGCTTACCGTCAGCGCCAGCCACACCGTCTATAAAACGTTCTACGATCCAAGCAACCCGTATAGTATTTATCAAAGCCTGCAAGGTAAGACCCCAACCGGATCGTATACCAATACCGCGATTACACTTGGGTTAGGTCGCCAGTTGAAGGTTCCTGATGACTATTTCTCGCTGAGCAACTCGTTATCGTATCAGCGGTACGACCTGAATAACCTGGATTTGTTCTATATCGGCTATAAAAATGGTATATCGAACAACTTCACCTTTAACACAACCATCTCGCGAAACAGCATCGATAACCCGCAGTTCCCACGTTCGGGTTCGTCGTTTACGTTGAGCGGCTCGTTTACGCCCCCTTACTCGGCTTTCCGGACAACCACAACGAACGAGAAGCCAGAGGACAAATACAAGTTTGTCGAATACCACAAATGGATGTTTGACGCAAGCTGGTTCCAGACCGTGTTTGGCAAGCTGGTTTTAAACACACGGGCTCATATGGGCTTTTTGGGAAGCTACAACAAGCGTACGACTATCGGGCCATTCGAGCGGTTTGTACTGGGTGGATCAGGTCTGGCAGGGCAAGGTCAGTTTGCGCTGGCACAGGACATTATCGGTCTACGCGGTTACGATGACCGTAGCGTTTATACAGCCGATTATGACCGGGTACCCGATGGCAATGCCCGCAGCCAGGGTGGGGTTGTTTATAACAAATTTGTTGCTGAATTACGGTATCCGGTTTCGCTTAACCCATCCGCGACCATTTTCGTGCTGACGTTCCTAGAAGCCGGTAATAACTGGGCGAGTTATAAACAATACAATCCGTTCGACCTGAAACGGTCGGTTGGTTTTGGTGCACGTATATTCATGCCTGCCTTTGGTCTGATCGGTATTGACTACGGATATGGTTTCGATAAGATCCCAGGCATCAAAGACAAGGCATCGGGTCAGTTCCACTTCACGATTGGCCAGCAATTCAGATAAGATTCAGACATTCTGAGCGTTAATTGTAGATAGCGATTTTTGTTTGCTGGTCTGGCTAACTGATTGAATAAGCACTGAATTAAACCTTAACGTGCATTCAGGATCAAATTAACAGCTTGGCTCTATAATTGACAATCAATTAGTTCGCGTAAAAATTGATCGGCTAATAATGAAAAAGGGCCTTTTTTTTATACTTTTGTGCGCCGTTTGTCTAGCCATACCCGCACAGGCACAAAAGTTCGGGTATGTAGATTCAGAATTCATTTTAGGCAAGATGCCAGAATACCAGAAGGCATTGAGCGAAATTGATAAGTTTGCGGATAAGTGGTCGAAGGATATTCAGGATAAATACGTCGAGATTGAAAAACTCCAGAAGGGGTATCAGGCCGAAGAGATCCTGCTGACCGAAGACATGAAACGTGATCGGCAACGAGTGCTTAGCGAAAAAGAACGTGAAGCGCGCGAATACAATAACAAGGTATTTGGCTATCAGGGACTGCTTTTCGAGAAAAAGAAAGAACTAATGAAAGCTCCGATGGAATTAATCAATCGGGCCATCGAAAAAGTATCCTTGCAGAAAAAACTGGACTTTATGTTCGACAAAGCATCTGATTTTGTGATGCTGTACACAAATCCACGCCATGATTACACGGACTATGTGATGGAAGAACTGGGTCTGGATGCAGCCAATAAACCGAAACCAACTGCTGCCCCTGCTCCCACTACCCCAACACAACCAGTAAATAGCAGTCCCGACAATAAAACAACCACAAAACCGAAGTAGTACAAACTAGTAAACTGAGATGAACAAAAACCTCGTCATGGCATTCGCAACAGCCCTTTTGGTGGGCGGTCTGAGTGCACAGGCACAAGCTCAAACAACAACGGCGGCTCCGACCACAACCGCAGCTGGCCCGCTGAAGTTAGGCTATACGAATATCGACTATATCCTGGCTCAAACGCCTGAAGCAAAAGACATCCAGAATCAATTGACCATCCAGCGCACACAGTCTGAAAACGAACTGAAGCGGATGCAAAAAGAACTGGAAGATAAATATGGTGCCTACGAAAAAGGCGCAGCCCAGATGACCGATGTCATCCGCAAGGACCGTGAAACCGAACTGCAGGGATTGCAGGCACGGATTCAGGAGTTCGGCCGCACAGCTGAACAATCGTTGCAAACAAAGTACGGACAGCTGGTGAACCCGGTTGTGCAAAAAATTCAGAAGGCAATCGATGCTGTTGCGAAAGAAAACGCATACACATACGTCTTCAATCTGGATGCAGGTGCCAACACGACGCCAATTCTGCTTGTTGCCCCCGAAGACAATAACATTACCGAACTGGTATTGAAAAAGCTTGGTATTGACCCTGCTAAAATTGCAGCACCGGCAAACAACGCCAATAAACCGGCTAATGCTGGCACAGGATCAACGGCAACACCCGCTACTCCTAAGAAAAACTAATTCATAAGGGTTAATTTTTGCCTGATAGTATGGTCGCTCCCTGTTTATCAGGGAGCGATTTTTTATTGAATATTGTCTAATTCTCACGTAGGCTATACGTAGCCCCTGTTTATCCACAACATTATTTTTTCCCAGAAAAACATAATTATTGCTATACATTATAGGGATTTAACTAAGAAAAGTATCAAAACTGCCATATTGAATTAGTCAGACGAAATCTTCGCCGTACTTTTACGTTTTCCAAAACAGACCACCTCTCATTGTTGCTTATGAACCGAACTGCCGGTACTATAGCGTGGGTGCTGATAATTCTTTCAGTTGTTAGTAGCTACGCGCAGGATTCAAAACCGCTTCAATTACTTCTGCCCACGCAAGCCAACTGGAACGTGGTGGCAGAAGGGAACACGATTCAATTTGACTTAAAAACAAATGCGTCTTCAAATGATACAGTAACTTATTCGTTCGGCCGCTATAAACAGGAGGGCATGCATCTTGACTCACTCGGTCATTTTAGCTGGACGCCTGGTTTTGACCTGGCCGACCGGATTCAAACGGCTAAACCATACCCGGTAAGCTTTGAAGTTCGGAATAAACGTGGCCAAACGGCTTCGCAAACCATCGATTTTAGCGTACTGCATGTCAATCGTCCGCCAACGGTTGGCGATTTACAGCCTTTTTATGTCAGTTATCGTACTCAGAACACCTACAAAATAGATCCTGAGGTCGTACACGATGACGATGGTGACCCGATTGCCTTTGTTCCGATTGCCGACCAGATGCCGGAAGGAAGTAAACTTTCTTCGCAGGGCGAATTAACCTGGACACTGTCATTGAATCAGTTTAATAAGCTAAAGCAAAGCCCGCAGTATATTGAGTTTTGGGTCGAAGATCAGCCCGCCAAAACACGTACCAAAGGCCGGCTTAAAGTACAGGTAACAGAGATGGATTTGCCTCCTATTATTGCCGTTATTCCTAAAGAGTCGCACTACAGGCTGAAAGAAAATGCAACCGTAAACCTCAAATTTTACCTTTCCGATCCGAACGGCGAAGATGACGTTTCTACGTTTGGCTTCCTGTCAGATAACCAGCAAATCCCTAAAACGGCCTTGGTGAAGAATACAGATAATCAATTTGAGTTTATCTGGCAGCCAGGCTATGACTTTGTGAAAGACCCTTACGACTCGCTGAACGTTCAGATTACGTTTTACGCGCTTGATCGGGCCAAAAACCGGGAAGAACGACGAATTACGTTCACAATTTTCAATACCGTTAACGAATTCGAAAAAGACAGGTATTATTATTCGCTTTATCGTCAGGCCCTCGTTCAGGCTTGGGGTTTGATTGAGCAATTAGGTGATAAAGAAGAACAGCTCAAGCATGATTACAAAAGAGCCAAAGGCGGCAAACGCAATCGGTCTGTAGCCAATGCCTCATTAGGGGCTATTACGGGTGTATCGCCAGCGATTACGGCTAATGATCCTAGTTCGCAACGCCTGATTTCGGCCGTAGGTGGCACCGCTGTTCTGACAATGGGAACGCTTGAAGCAACCGAAGTTATTGGTAAATCGATGAAAGACCTGCTTGATCGCTATAACTACGTGCTGGGCAAAAAATCTGAGCTACAGAATAAAGGCGATGTTTTCTCCAGAGAGTTTTCATTAAAATCATCTCGTAGAAATAACGAATTTGTTAAAAAGCTGGATGACTTCCGAAATACAATGAGCCTGAGTGGTCTGGTTGCACTGGAACTTGATGCAAACTGGCAGAGTAAGAAAGAAGCAACCGATAAAGCCATTAAACGCACCTTTAAGGACTTTACACCGCTCGAAGAAACCCAATAGTTCAAACGGACCCTCATAAAAAAAAGCCTGGAGTTTCATGAGAAATTCCAGGCTTTTTTTATGAGGGTCGTCTTTGCTAAGGCCAGAATGTAGTAAGCTTAATCCCGATCCTTTTGCTCTTCCGATATAACAGATTCTGACGACTCAGGTGAAGCAGACGCTTTTAATTCATCCTCTGTATCGGTCGCAGCAGATGGCTCATCAACATCGTTAGATTGATGTTCGTGCTGTTCGTCATCAACCAGTTCAGACATCGGTAAAACCTCTGCTTGCGTAGCATCAGGCCCTGATATTGGCAATAATCCGTCTTCGATCGTATGGCCACCAAAAAAACGACGCTGAAAGAGCAGAATCAGGCAGACACCAATAAAGATACAGGAATCGGCAATATTGAAAATTGGCGTCGAATAATACTGTCCACCCCAAACAGGGACCCATTCAGGAATAAAACCCTCCCAGACATCAATAAAAACCATATCGATCACCTGTCCGTGAAACCAGGGCGTTGGCGATCCGTACGGTGCATTATTCAGAAAGACCCCATAAAATGTGCTATCGATGACATTGCCAACTGCACCAGCCAGAATCATTGCCATTGCCCACAGTAAACCATTCGGTGCCCCTCGGTGTGCCAGATGAACCAAATAATAACCGATACCAACCATGGCAAAAAGCCGGAATACGCTCAGCAGTAATTTGCCGTATTCATACCCCAATTGCATGCCAAACGCCATGCCTGGATTCAATACGTAATGCAATTTGAGCCAGTCTCCAGCCAGTTTTATTTGCCCGGCAAAGCCAGGAGCCATATAAAAATGAACGGCTAATTTCACACCCTGGTCAATGGCAATCAGTATCAGGGTGAGCAGAAAAAATTTTAGGGGACTTTTCTTAATCATAAAAGGCAGGCACAGCATTGCTGCTGTGCCGTTATAAAACAGTAAAGCACAGCAAAAGATACTGTGCCTATCCGCAAAAATCAATTACAACCTTTACGGCGTTTCAATTCATCACTAACCAGCGTAAACTCCCGACTACTCTGTCCGGCAATGGATTTATTTTCATCGGCCCGACGGAACAAATAAGGCATTACAGCTTCAACGGGTCCATAAGGCACATACTTGGCCACATTGTACCCCGCATTAGCAAGGTTATAGGATATATTATCACTCATTCCGAGTAATTGCGCGAAATAAATGTGCGGATCACCCGGTTCGATGCTTAATCGCTTCATTTGCTGAATACAATACTCGCAACTGTATTCATTATGTGTGCCTAAACAGAATGACACAATATCCCGATTTTCCAGACAAAAGTCGATCGCTGCATTAAAATCCCGATCTGTATCTTCTTTCGTCGCCTGAATTGGGTCTTGATATTCCTCTTCGTGTGAACGAAGCCGTTCTTTTTCCAGATAGGCGCCCCGAACTAATTTAGCACCAAGGAAATAGCCTTTCGCATGAGCTTCGTTAACATCACGACGAAGACGGTCCAGACTCTCCCAGCGATACATCTGATACGTATTATAAACGACTGGCCGCTCATGATTATAACGATCCATCATTTCGTAGGCCAGTGTATCGATCGTATCCTGAATCCAGCTTTCTTCGGCATCAATGAAAACACGAACATTACGTTCGTAGGCCCGTCGGCAAAGAGTATTGACCCGATTTAAAACCTGATCAAACTGCGTTTTTTGTTCTTTATTGAGCGAATCCCCGATTTGAACAGCTTCCAGGAGATCGGTAGAAGCAAGGCCCGTTATTTTAAAGACAGAAAACGGAATATCATCCGATTTGCTGGCCCGCTCAATGGTGCATAGAATTTCGAGTGTTGTTTCATCGAAACTTTTTTCGTTTTCCTCACCTTCAACCGAATAGTCAAGGATTGTTCCGACATGAACGTCATGCAGGTGCTTGATGGTTTTTTCAGAATCCTGAATACTTTCCCCTCCGCAGAACTGTTCAAAAATCGTATTTTTAATGAGGAATTTGATGGGGAGATGAAGGCGTAGGGCAATCTTTATAAAAAAAGTCCCTAAATTTACCAGCCATCCCTGATTCATCAACGCAAATAACCAGTAAGTCTTTCGTAGTTTGAAATTCGACTGGGAAGAAAAAGCAATCGAAGTGTCCTCGAAAGAGACAGGCTTTAGTTGGCTCGTACGCGGCCCAGCCTGAAATGAGCCATTGAACCGTTCGACGGTCTCCGGCATTACATTACTTCGGTTCGACATATCAGTGCTCCGTTCTGACGGCGCTCCATCTATAGCTTAGGTTCGTATTCGTCTTACACGACCGAAATATATAACGAAATTTCGGTCAATAAGTTAAAATTACGAATACGACCTGTTTGATAAAGTAAAAACAGTTTTAGACAAATGAAGGAACTAGCTTGACTGACAGCTGGTTCCTTCTGCAAATATACTATAAATTTGCATTGAAAGTTCCCCATAGAGTATAGGTGATACTCGCAGATTAGCGTTTAGAGTATGAAAGTAGAATTAGCCGTAGAACCGCTTGGATCGTGGATTGAGACCAACGGCAAGCCCCTGATCATCGCTGGCCCATGCAGCGCCGAGACCGAAGATCAGTTAGTTGAAACCGCCCGCCAGTTAAAAGAACTAGGGGCCGTTCACGTCATTCGAGCTGGCGTTTGGAAGCCTCGTACCCGGCCCGGCAGTTTTGAAGGTATGGGCGAAGCTGCTCTACCCTGGATTCAGCGGGCCAAAGCCGAAACGGGGTTACCCTTTGCGGTTGAGGTAGCCACGCCTGAGCACATCGAACTGGCTCTAAAATATGGCGTTGACATTCTGTGGGTAGGCGCCCGCACAACGGTTAACCCATTCAATGTACAGGAAATCGCCGATGCGCTGCGTGGTGTTGACGTACCTGTCTTAGTGAAAAATCCGGTTAATCCGGATCTGGCGCTGTGGGTAGGTGCTTTTGAGCGTCTGGCAGGAGCAGGCATTAAAAAACTGGGCGCTATTCACCGTGGATTTGCTACGGGCGAAGCCAGCAAATATCGTAACGTGCCCATGTGGCAAATGGCGATCGAGCTAAAGTCCATTTTCCCACAACTGCCCATTATTGGTGATCCAAGCCACATGGCGGGTAAACGAGCTTATCTGAACGAATTGGCTCAGATGGCAATGGACCTCAACTACGACGGTCTGATTGTTGAGTCACACATCGATCCGGATAAAGCGTGGAGTGATGCGGCTCAACAGCTTACACCAGCGGCTTTTGGTGAGATGCTCGATCATCTGCAAATTCGCCAGGTTGAATCGCAAAACCTTGAATTCCAAGGCTTCATGGAGCAATCACGGCGCAGCATTGATAACGTAGACCGGCAGATAGTTGAAATGCTGGCAGCTCGCATGGCTCTCGTTGAGCGCCTGGCAGAGTATAAGCGCGACAATAATGTGACCTTATTTCAGCCTGATCGCTGGAAAGAAATTTTGAAAACCCGTACTGATTTAGGTCAAAAGCTGGGTTTATATCCTGAGCTTGTGGAAGAAATTTACAAAATCATCCACATGGAATCGATCCGGAAACAGACCGAGATCATCCATAGCGCTGTTCAGGGCGTCTAGTTTTTAGGTAACCAGTATAAATGGGTAATTAGGGCAAATCGTCCCTGATTACCCATTTGTTTTTATAACCACTCGCCTAAACTACCCGACAATTACTTCAGTTTAAGCAAAAATGTTGCATTATTATAGCCAGCAAAACAGCCAAGTCCACCCTGTATATTACTGGGAATTAGCACCGGTTCAGCAAACGGATTGTTACGTACCCGTCTTTGACGCAACACGGCTGACCAATATTGGTAATACGATTGCTCTACACTAAATAAATTAATTGTTACCGAAGCCGTTCTGTACTGCCTGAAAAAGCCTACAGGCTGATCACTGGTCGACAAAGTCGATCCATTAAGATAAGCTCTTCCGGTTATCATTGCATTGCCATCGATTCCAGCATCTGAGAACAAACCTCGATTATCATCGTCAAACGACAGATTACTGAACTCCACCTGGTTTTTCACAACAAATACAAAAACGCCTGCAGCCTGATAATAATTAGGCTGTCCAGCTGGGTCCTTCCATCGAGGCTGCACAAAATATCGCTGATTCCGGCCACTGGCCAGCGAGTCAAAAGTTACTGCACTTACACTAACCGGCCCAGGTATGGTACAAGTGCTCGTCGCCTGCTCACCTTTAGGCGTTTGAACCGTAAGCGTATAGGTCTTACCCACTGCAATGGGCAGTTGTTTGGCAGTTATGCTATAATAAGGCTGATTATCTGCTTTATAACGTAGGCCTACCGATCGACTCCCATCCGACAGCGTAACGGTAGCATCTGTAACATTCTCGCCATCGATCGATCCGCCAATACTATCGCCCACGACAGTACGGGAACGCGTTAGTTTTACGGTTAATAAGGAATCTTGTGGCGATAAGAAACTGCTAACGACCAGTTTAGCAGTTTCGGCACCTAATTCGCCCGGATCAACTTCATTCCGCAGACTACCGCATCCCCAGAAAAGAGACGTTGTGAGCAATAGACCAATCAAAAACAGGATAACCTTCATACGGCCAATCAGAATTTAAAATTGTAACTGACAGATGGAACAATTGGAAAAACAGAATAACGGAACAAAGCCGTTCGGCCTGGGTCGGTTGCCGTTGAGTTCACGGCTTCAAGTCGGTAGAAATACGGGTTCCGACGATTGTATAGATTATAAAAGCTGACCTCCCAGGTCCGTTCGTGATGTTTCTTCTGCTTGTGAAACTGTATGCTTACATCGAATCGATGATAGGCTTCGGCTCGGAAGCTATTCTTTTGATTACCATAATCTTCGACAATACGTCCATTCTGGAAAAGGCCCTGAATCAGGCCACTCCCGCCATCTACAGATGAAAACGACATTCCTGGCCGGTCGGCATTGTATCGGCTAAGTGGCATTGTCAGCGCGTTGCCTGTACCATAGACCCAGGTAGCCGACAACGTGATGCGCTTGTTTAGTTCATAGATGCCAACCAATGAAATATCGTGCCGCCGATCATAGCGCGGATAAAATGATTGACCGTTGTTTAGCTCGGCAAATTGCCACTGCGTCCACGAGAGTGTATAGCCCGTCCAGCCCGAAAAACGGCCTATTTTTTTTTGCAAAAGAAACTCAGCACCATACGACCAGCCCCGCCCAGCTGTAACATTATCTTCCCAACGAACGCTGTTTGCCGATGTGGGGTCATTAATTAACAGAAAACTGGCGCCTTCTTTATAATTAATGATGTTGTTCATCGCCTTGTAATAGCCCTCCACCGTTAACGTTAAACCTTTATCGACAAAATCTTTAGCAACACCTATGGCAACCTGTTGCGATTGTTGAGGCTTCACCCGATCGGTAGTAGGTACCCACAAGTCGGTAGGCAATCCAATACCCGTATTCGACAGCAAATGAACGTACTGATTCATGAGCGCATATGATGCCTTGACCGACAAATCGGATTTAATCATAAAAGCTCCCGACAATCGAGGCTCCGGCCGAAAATAACCAACATCTTTCTGCTTGAAATAGCTGAATCGTAACCCGCCATTCACGCGCCAACGGCTGGACGGACGCCAGGTATCCTCTGCATAAACACCCGACTCGACAACGTCGATTGTACTGACATTACTAGTCAACTGGCTGATGGCGGAGTTCTGCAAAACAACCGCGCTGGGTGTAAATCGGTGGTAGGTACTTTGTAGGCCTGCCCTTACCGAATGTTCAGGCGATGGGTAATAATCGAGATCATATTTCAGGGAGAAATCACGAATACCGGAATTGTACTGGAGCGAATAAAGCTGATTATCAGTCGTTCCGCGCTCTACGGAAGCAATTTGGAACTTGTAATCACTGAAAATCAACGAACTATTTGAAAATAGCTTCTGGTTGAACAGATGGTTCCAGCGCAACGTCCCGGTGGCATTGCCCCAACTCAAATCGGTATCTGAATTTTCTACTTTATCACGGGAATGGAATTTGTCGCGGCCAAAATAGCCACTCAGATAAAGTTTGTCTTTGGCCCCTAGATCATAGTTGGCCTTGGCATTAAGGTCGTAGAAATAATACCCAATTTTCGTTTGTCCCCGCGTTTCGGCATTGATCAGTGGAGCGGCCAGAATATCCAGATAAGTACGACGGCCCGATAGCAGAAACGACCCAGAACGCTGGCCCGTTTTTTTATTTCTCGTTAATGGCCCTTCGAGGGTAAGTCTCGATGCAATAAGCCCAATACCGCCTTCGCCGTGGAGTTTTTCGCGGTTACCATCTTTTAGGTTCAGTTCAATAACCGACGATAATCGTCCGCCGAAGCGAGCAGGGAAGCCGCCTTTTATTAACTCAACGCTCTTGATAGCGTCGCCGTTGAAGACCGAAAAAAAGCCGAATAAATGGCTGGCATTATAAACAATCGCATCATCCAGTATAACCAGATTCTGGTCTGGTCCACCACCCCGTACATAAATACCGGTTTGCCCTTCCGAACCTTTCTGTACACCCGGCATCAACTGTATTACTTTCAATACATCTTTCTCGCCCAGAAAGGCCGGAATCTTCTTGACTTGCGCAATGGGTATGTCAATCGTACTCATCTGCGCGCTCTCACTGACTTTTTCACCTCTTGGCCCGGCCTTCACATCAACCTCTGCCAGTGCCTGCCCCGGCGTTAAATCGATGTTTATCGTTTGGCTGGTCCGCAATTGGCTCGTATGCAGAACCGTTTCGTACCCAACAAACGAATACGCTAACCGCAGGCTGTCCTGCATAGGCAACGTCAGTGAATAGAAACCGTAAGTATTGGTTGTTGTACCGGTCGTTGTGCCGGGCACATACACATTGACACCAATCAGAGCCTCCTGGCTACCAATTTCGCGAACATAACCGCTAATCGTAGCCCGTCTGGACGGATTCTGCCCCTGTGTACAATGGCAAAAAAATAAAAAGCTTATCAGACCGCATAGACCTAAACGCATACAAACTAATCAAAAAGCAGATTGGACCGTAGGGAGGCTTGATAACGTTGGTCGGGAGAACAACAAAGCTACTTAATATATTAACCTTTTCTGCTAAAAAAACGTATATATAGTAGAAGGTTATCGTTTTCTGCCCGCTTACTTTCCGGTCGTTCTATGAAACAAAACACCTGATTATTAGGTAATACAAGCAGAAACAACCTCTGGACAAAAACTTCACGACAATGCTTCAATTCGATAAACTTTCGCTCAACATACCCGATACGGCTAAACCGCGCGTCGTCATTATAGGTGGAGGGTTCGGCGGCATGAATTTAGCCAAGAGCCTGAAAGATAAGGATGTGCAGGTAGTGCTGTTCGATAAACAAAATTATAACGGTTTCTGGCCGCTGCTCTATCAGGTAGCAACTGCCGGTCTGGAGCCGGATGCCATTGCCGAACCTTTCCGAAAGATGTTCGATGGGCACACCGACTTTCATTACCGGATGGTGCGGGTCAACAAGATTGACCCTGCCACCAAAACCGTGACTACGTTGATCGGTGACCTGCATTACGATTACCTAGTTATTGCTACTGGCTCAAAATCCAATTTTTTCGGGAATGAGCAGATCCAGAAATACTCATTCCCGCTTAAAACCATTCCGGAAGCCCTCAACGTCCGGAGTCAGTTTCTGCAATGTTTTGAACAGGCCAGCGTCACCACCGATTCGGCGGAACGACAAAGTCTACTGACGTTCGTCATTGCCGGAGCCGGTCCAACCGGTGTTGAAATGGCCGGATCGCTGGCCGAAATGCGTAAACACGTCCTGCCAAACGATTATCCTGGACTGGATTTCAGTGAGATGAAAATCTATATCGTGGAGGGCTTAGGCAAGGTATTGCCGCCTATGTCGGATGAAGCCGGACAGAAAGCACAACGTTACCTCGAAGACCTTGGCGTTGTTGTCAAATTAAATACGCTGGTCGAATCGTACGATGGCGAGACGGTAACCTTCAAAGGGGGAGAACAGATTAAAACCCAGACACTGGTATGGGGGGCTGGGGTTACAGGAGCACTGATTGAGGGTATACCAGCAGAGTCAATAGAAAAAGGACGAATTCTGGTCGATCCGATTAATCGTATCCAGGGGATGACCGATGTATTTGCTATCGGGGATATTGCCTTTATGAAGCTGGAAAAATACCCGAAAGGCCACCCCGGTGTTGCGCAACCCGCTATTCAGCAGGGCGTTCATCTGGCCAAAAATCTACGCCGGTTAATGAAGAACGAGCCTACCGAGCCCTTCGAATACTTCGATAAAGGATCGCTGGCCATTGTTGGGCGTAGCCGTGCCGTAGCCGACTTACCGGGCAATGTGCATCTCGGCGGGTTCATTGCCTGGATGGCGTGGCTGTTTGTTCACATCTGGTATTTGGTCGGGTTCCGCAGTAAATTGATCGTTTTCAGTAACTGGATCTATCGACTCTTCACCTATCAGCGAGGCACCCGGATCATTATTCGGCCTTTTGTTCGAAAAGACGATAAGGTTGGGCAGGAAATTATGCTGAAAAATGAAATGAGCTGATAAATGTCAAATGCGACGGGGCGCTTCAGAAGCGCCCCGTCGCATTTGACACAAAATCTGATCTACCAGCCCGGATGCCCATAGCCTCCATAAGGCCGGGGTGGAACCGGACGAGCCGCGTATGGATGATGATGCCGTCCGTGATAACTACCGTAACGGTTGCCATAATAGGCCGGGGCACAACCGGCCACTGATACGAGCAGAACTAGTGCTGTCAGGAGCCCAAGCAATTTATTCGTTTTCATAACTATGGATCTGTTTTTTACGCAATTCATAGGTTAGATGTGTATGATCAACAATTGATTAAAGGCTTATAATTAAGCTTCGGTTAAAAGTTTTCGGCCCCTGAAAAGACCTATTGCCGAAGGATAAAATAACTTCCTGTAAAACGTTTGCCCTTAAATTCACGTTTTATTGATTAACAGCTCCTTTTCTCTGATGCATAGGATCAACCTTCGCTCCACTTTGCTGACAGCTGCATTGATAGCCAACCTGGTCGGCCCACTCTCTGCGCAAACGACACAATCCTATTCTGCAGCCGCGTCGGCCGACCAATCCGATAGCGCCATAGGTGGCCCGCTCGACCTGGGGAAAATGTGGACCTTCGACAGTCCACCCAAGGACTATTTTACGAAGACGTACAACTTTAAACCCGACGAAAAATGGTTTGATGAAGCCCGGCTGGCTTCATTACGTTTTGCGGACTACTGCTCGGCATCATTCGTATCGGCCAATGGACTGGTGATGACAAACCACCATTGTGCCCGCGAGTCGGGCACGGGCGTAACCCGTAAAGGCGAAGATCTGAATGCGACTGGTTTTTATGCAAAAACCCTAACCGAAGAACGAAAAGTGGATGGCCTGTTTGTCGATCAGTTGGTTAAGATCGACGATATTACGAAACGGGTTCAGGATGCGATGAACGTCGCTGGCTCCGAACAGGCACAGTTGCAGGCTCGTGAACAGGCTTTTACGACCATAAAGCAGGAATATGGAAGCAAGGAAGGCTGGCAGGGACTGGAACTGCAAACGATCACATTCTATGATGGCGGTCGATATGCACTCTACGGCTTCAAACGCTATACCGATGTGCGGCTTGTATTCATGCCCGAGTTGCAGCTTGGTTTTTTCGGCGGTGATTATGACAATTTCACCTATCCCCGTTATGCGCTTGACTGCTCTTTTTTCCGGGTTTACGATAATGGAAAACCACTGCAAACGACCCATTTCTTCAAATTCAACACGAACGGCGTCCGCGATGGAGAGCCCATTTTTGTCATTGGCAATCCGGGGCATACCGAGCGGCTCAAAACCGTAGCCGAACTCGAATTTGACCGGGATCTACAGACACCAGCAACCATCCAGCTACTGCGTAACCGGTCTGCGGCCCTGAAGTCCTATAATGCAACCGCCAAAAATGACAGTATTTTAAATGAGATATTCAGCTACGATAATAGTCTCAAAGCGTATGGCGGCCAATTGGCAGGTCTGCGCGATGCAAGCTTATTAGCACGTAAGGCTACCTTTGAACGCCAGTTTCAGTCCGCAGCAAAAGCCAAGAACCTCCCCACCGATCAGTTAAAAACCTGGGATGACCTGGCCGCTAATACGGCACAGTTGCGGAGCCTGTTCAGAGATGCCAACTATTTGGCTCCGAGCGAGCGAATGATGGGTGAGCTGCTCACATTTGCCAATGTTCTAACACAATATGGCGAGTTACTAACCTCGCGTCCGCAGGATGCCGAAAATGCACGTTCTCTGGTTGTCACACCAAACGTCAAAAGCGCTGTACTGGAAGAGGCCTACCTGGCCGCTCACCTGGCCGAAGCGCAAATTGGCCTGGGTAACGACGACCCTTACATAAAAGCGGCATTTGAAACAGCTTCCGGCAAAAACCGAACGCCCAAAGAAGCGGCTGCTTATCTGGTTAAAACCACAAAGTTGAAAGATCCGGCATTTGTTAAAGAACTGGCTACCCGACCGGGAGCCATAGCGGCTTCCAATGATCCGCTATTAGCTCTGGCTCGTATCGGTTTTCCCCGTTATGTAACGTCGGCACGGCAGGCACGGCAGATCTCGCAACGACAGGAGGTGCTGCGCGGTCAGCTGGGCCGAATGCTCTACGATGTTTATGGTTCTGCCGTACCGCCCGATGCGACCTTCTCGCTTCGGATTAATGATGGTGTCGTGCAGAGCTATGACTATAACGGAACAAAGGCACCCATTCTAACCACATTTGCCGGACTCTATGACCGCAATTATTCGTTTGCCGATAAAGCGCCGTGGAATCTGCCCGCCCGCTGGAAAAACCCACCCGCCGAATTGCTTAAACAACCTATGTGTTTTATTTCCACGAATGACATTATTGGTGGAAATTCAGGCAGCCCCATGATCAATAAAAACCGGGAAGCGGTCGGACTGGCGTTCGATGGTAATATGGAAAGTTTGCCGGGAGAATTTATTTTTGTACCGGATGCCAACCGGACAATCTCGGTTCATACTGGCGGGATCGTAGCGGCCATGCGCTATATATACAAGGCTGATCGGATCGTCAGTGAATTAACCGGAACGATCCCCACGGGATCAGCTAATAAAATTTCTACAAAAAAATAATTTAGTGTGACAGACAGGTTTTTGAGCTAAAAGCCTGTCTGTCACACTAAATCAGCTATATACAAAGGATAAGAACGGAGCTAAATCTACTTTATTGCACGCCTGACACCATCTATTTAGCGTAGCTACATTATTTTTTACATATCTGTGCAACATTCGCTTTTTTCTTCCATCTTTTCTGTGATTACAACCTAAACCACAGAATACGCTGAAGCTGTTGGAACCAAAACCATACCCGGATCGCCATGCTGAACTGGTCAAACGCTGCCAACAGGGTGAGCGACGGGCTCAGTATGAACTCTACCAGCAGTACGTCAAAGCGATGTATAACGTCTGCCTGCGCATTCTCAACCATGAGGCCGAAGCAGAAGATGTACTACAGGAAGCGTTCATGGATGCATTCAACCACATCGGGTCTTTTCGGGGGCAGAGTACATTCGGTGCGTGGCTGAAGCAGATTGTGGTTAACCGGGCCATTAATCACCTGCGAAGCCGTCGGCTGGAGCTTGTCGATCTGGAATCAAATCGATTGGGGGAAGACGATGGACCCGACTTTGCCGATCCAGAGCCTTATGACGAAGAAGGAACTCAGCTGGAGGTCGAGCGGGTTCGGCGGGCGATGCAACAATTGCCCGAAGGATATCGCGTTGTGTTATCGTTGTATTTGTTCGAGGGTTACGACCACGAAGAGATCGGTAACGTATTGAAAATCAGCGAAACGACTTCGAGAACTCAGTATTTACGTGGAAAAAAAAGGTTGCTGGAACTATTGCAATAAACAACAAAGCCAATGATGAGAAAAGATAATTTAGAACGCTTCGTACGCGACAACCGTGAGGCCTTTGATGACAAAGAACCTCCGCTTGATTTGTGGCGAAAAATAGAAGCCGGGTTGCCTAAACAGCAATCGACTGGATCCACCGTGGGTGAAACTCGGCCAAACAATACATCACCGTTTCAGACTATACATAAAAATCCGTCGCGGTTTGGCAGCATGCAAATAGGCTGGCCTGGCTTAGACTGGCGGGTAGCAGCATCCATTGCCGTGTTGTTGCTGGCAGGGAGCTTTTTATACATGAACTATCAGTATGGCGTTACCCATCAGCCCGAGGTGGTAGCAGTTGGACCGACCTATGCAAAAGAAGTGGTTCAATACACCCGCCTGATCGACGGCAAACGCGATGAACTGAAACACATGACCGAAGATAATCCCAGTCTCTATCAGGAATTTGCAACGGATCTGAATCGGCTCGAAAATTCATATCAATCCCTGAAAGCCGATTTGCCTAAAAATCCGAATCAGGAAATGCTGATAGAAGCAATGATTCAAAACCTGCAACTTCAAATCAACCTGCTCAATGAACAGTTGCGCGTTATTAAGCGTATTAAACAGCAAACTAATGAAAACCCTGTATAGCCTGCTGCTTGTCCTATGCCCTTTATTGACGTGGGCAGAGGATCCGATTGAAACCGGCGCGATTGAACGAAAGAAAACCATTATCAAGCTGTTCGATGTCGACGCTAAAGATAACCTGGTCGTTGACAATCAATTTGGCCAGATATCAGTTGGACTGTGGGATAAAAGTGAAATCCGTGTTCAGATTACCATCGTAGCCAATTCAGATTCTGATGAACGAGTACAACGGTTTTTAGACGCCGTCTCTATTGAAGAAAAACGGAATGGCAACCAGATCCTGATTCGCACGAATTTTAGCCAGAACAGTCTGTCGAACTGGAGCATGAATAGCTGGAAAAGCAATGGCGAACGGAACTTTGTAAAGATCAATTACGAGGTAATGATGCCCAAGCAAAACGCTCTGACAATTCGGAACAAGTTTGGCAATACGAACATACCTTCGTTTCATGCACCACTCTCTGTTCACTGCCGTTATGGCAACTTCAGCGCCGATGAACTTACCGGTCGTCAGAACGATATAGATGTAGCCTATGGAAAAGCCGATATCCGGAATCTCGACGAAGGAAAGCTGGACATCGCTTATGCAAGCCTTGATCTGGACCGTGTAAACGTACTAACGCTGAATAATAAATTTGGTAAAATGACGATTGGTAATGTTGGCAAGCTCGACGCCGATATCAATTATTCAGGCGCCAAGATTGGAACCCTGCGCGAATCGGGACGAATTAAACTTGATTTTTCGGGTGGATTCCGGATCGATCAGCTTCCGAAGACAGTCGACAATGTCGATATTCAGGCCAATTATTCCTCTGTTGCGCTCCCCATGGAAAGCGGTAACAACTGCGACTTCGACGTGACTGTCAGCTATGGAAACTTTAACTATTCATCGGGACAGTCAATGCACTTCACGAGCCAGCCTGAGGATAAAAACGGGCATTCTGGCCCACGATTGACCAAACAGTATATTGGCAAAATTGGTAGTGGCTCTGGCACCAAAGTCCGGGTTGTATCGAAGTTTGGCAATGTAAATTTCAGGTAATCTAAACCGCCTGTGGTCCAGGCGGTTTAGTTAATTTCTCGATCACCTCCCGGTGCTGAGGATAAGCCTGAAGTAACGTATCCTGATCGGCCATTTCGAAGTCGGCAAAGTCGAAACCGGGCGCAACTGTGCAGCCTACCAGCGAAAAAGCACTTCCATCAGCCGGTTTTGAGCCAAACCAGCATCCGGCAGGTACAACAGCCTGAAACACATCACCCTCATCGATATTATTGCCTAGCCGTATAACGTTCAGTTCGCCAGCTGGCGAAATCACGAACACTTCCAGCGGTCCACCTGCGTAGAAATGCCATATTTCGTCCGCCTGAATTCGATGCAGCGCCGAAACATGGTGGCTTTCCAGCAGGAAATAAATCGCGGTCCCGAACGTACGTGAGCCCGTGAATCGATCTGGTAAAGCCGAGTGCGGAATCGTTTCCAATGAGCGATAGGTTTCGGCAAAGTAGCCACCCTCAGGATGAGGTTGCATAGTAAATGCCCGGACAAAATAGGCTGCTGTCATACTGATCAGGTCAGGCTCGATACGATTCCCAGTGTTTTATAGATTGACTTGGCCAGGTTATGAACCAATTTCCCGTCAGGGCCAGAGAATACATAAGTTTAGCTCATTGCTCCTCTATGTTCTCTGGCCCGCAGGAAAACAGGTTGGCTCAATTAGTTACTGACGCGCCTTAACAACGGTCAGAAACTCCCGCGACTTGAGCGAGGCTCCACCAATGAGGCCTCCGTCAACATCGGGTTGAGCGAAGAGTTCGGCAGCATTTTTCTCATTAGCGCTACCACCGTAAAGGATCGTGATATCCTGAGCGATAGCATCACCATATTGGCTGGCAATGTGCTGACGAAGCTCAAAGTGCATATCCTGCGCCTGGGCCGACGAAGCCGTCAGGCCAGTACCAATAGCCCAGATCGGTTCGTAGGCAATGACGATTTTAGCAAACGATTCGGCCGACAGGTGAAAAAGGCTTTCTGTGACCTGATCTTTTACGAAACCAATATAATCCCCATTTTCACGGAGATCGCGTGACTCACCGCAGCAAAAGATTGGTATCAGCCCATTTTCGAGAACAATGTTCACCTTTTCTGCCAGGAGTGCGTTGGTTTCGCCAAAATATTGCCGACGTTCGCTATGGCCCAGAATAACATAGTCAACCCCGATCGACTGGAGCATTGGAGCCGAAATTTCGCCCGTGTAGGCACCCGATGCCTTCTCATGGCAATTTTGCGCTCCGATTGAAATCTTGCCACCCTGCGCGACATATTGACGCGAAGCGGCCAGATACAGTGCTGGTGGGCAAAGTACCACCTCGACATCGCCCGTAACTTCATCATTAACCATATTGATAACCTCCGACAGCAGGGCTTTAGCTTCCTCGAAGGTTTTGTTCATTTTCCAGTTACCGGCAACTATCTTTTTACGCATAATAGAGGGAATAATGTGCTAATAATCAACTGATCCGAATTAAACAAACAGGACTCATGTTCATCAATTACGGGCGAAATTAGGGGTTTTCAGCCGAACACTCCACGCGGCCCGGCGCTAAATTTTACGCAGTTGGCCAGATACTCTGTTGACCGTTTGTTAACTCAGTAAACCAGTCATCTATTTTTTGTGTTATTCAAGTAAAAAATACGTAATTTCAATGCCATAAACACATTTACATGAAAGCGGTGATCCTGATAATCTGCATGCTTTGCACCGGTTTGGTGGCTTGGGGTGATGATCACCGTAAGCATACTCCAGATCGGGACCGCTACGGCTTTTATATCGCCGGTAATCGTTCATGGACCCGAATTCCGTTCCAGCTGCATTCAAATCTCATCATTGTACCCGTCCAGATCAATGATTCCGATACGCTGCAATTTATTTTAGATACGGGAGTTGGGAATACAATCATCACAGACCCCAGTATTTTCCGCAAGCAGCCGCTCACCCTGTCACGCAAAGTGAAGCTGACCGGCGCGGGAGAAGGCGGCAACTTAACGGCTTCTATCGCGATCAATACGAACCTGAGTATGGGCGGTATGCGTGCTTCGCACCATAACCTTGTTATTCTGGACGAAGATATTTTAAAGCTATCGGAGTATGTCGGAACCCCGGTTCATGGTATTTTTGGTTATGAGCTCTTTGCCAATTTTGTGGTAAACGTCGATTTTCAGCGCCGGGAGCTTATGATCATGCAGCCGAAAAAGTACCGGTATAAAAAACGGAAAGGTGATCGCTATCCGATCACCATTCAGGACACCAAAGCCTATACCGACGCGCTGGCTGTTTTCGACGGCGATAAATCAATGCCGCTTCGGGTAGTTTTAGATACGGGTGCCGGTCATGCGCTCCTGCTCGATCGTTCGAGAAGTACGTCAGCGATGCCGTTGCCCGCAAAAGTTGTTCGGGCACAATTAGGCCGCGGCTTAAATGGTGTTATTAATGGCAGCATGGGCCGAATCCAGAAAGTAAAATTTGGGCGGTATGAGCTGGATAATATTCTGGCGTCATTTCCAGACAGTGCCGCTTTTGGCATGAAACTCGTCGATATGCCCGAACGTCAGGGAAATGTTGGCTGCGAGTTATTACGCCGGTTTAACGTCACGTTTAATTATCCGGATCGCTACATCGTCATGAAGCCGATCAAACGTTTAATGCGTGAATCGTTTGAACACGACATGAGTGGATTAGAACTCCGCGCAAAAGGTGAGCGATTCCGTAACTATTACGTAGGCAAGATCATTGAAGGCTCGCCGGCTGCCTTGGCTGGCATTGAGGAGGGTGACGAAGTTTTGTTTGTTAACAATAGCTCGGTTAGCGAACTATCGATCAGCGATATTTACAAAATACTCCAAAAAGGCGAAGGAAAAGAAGTGTCGGTGCTGGTCAGGCGCAACGGTCAGATTTTCGTTGCCAATTTTGCCTTAAAACGACTGATTTAAGCGAACTCGACGGTATAACCATGTCTCGGCTATTCCATTCGTTCTAACTTAAACCGAAACGTCGTGCCTCTTTCCAGTTTGCTCATCACCGTAATCTTGGCTTTGTGAGCATTCAGAATATGCTTGACGATTGCCAATCCCAAACCCGTGCCGCCCCGGTCTTTGGAACGGCTTTTTTCGACCCGGTAGAATCGTTCAAAAATCCGGCTTAAATGTTCTGGCGGAATACCGGGGCCATCGTCGCGAATAGAAATCAGCGTGTGTTTCTTATCTTCTTCCAGACTGACGATAACCTTCCCGTTTTCATTGCCGTATTTGATCGCGTTTTCAATCAGGTTGGTCATCACCTGTGTAATGCGTTGCATATCGGCCTTTACCCAAACCGGACCAGGCCGGTCGAGACGCACCTTAAGAGACGCACGTTTAGCCTGAGCAATTTTCTCTAGTTGTTCAAATACCTCCTGAGTCACGTGAGCAATATCGATCCGCTCGAAACTCATTTTCACTTCGCCGGTTTCCAACTGCGAGAGAGCGACTAAATCCTTAACCAGCGCATCGAGCCCATCCAGGCTTTTGGCAGCTTTCGACAGAAACTTATCCCGAACTTGTTCGTCATCTACGGCTCCGTCGATAAGCGTATGAATGAAGCCCTGAGCGGCAAAAATGGGCGTTTTTAATTCGTGTGAAACATCCGCCAGAAATTCGCGCCGAAATTGCTCCAGGCGCTTTAGTTCATCAATCTCTTTCTGTTTTTTAGCGACATAGACAAAAATTTCGTCGTTTAGCTTTTTGAAGGGATTGGTGTTCTTGATAATTGTTTTACGGGAGATCGTAAAATCGCGGATTTTAAGTTTGTGGATCGTCTTATACATCTTATTGACCTCCCGGAATACCAGCAGTTCAATCGCGTATAATACCAGAAAAAACGAGATAACAAACGATGATACACCAACCACAAACAGCATGTTGTTGGTTACGCCCTCCACAAACGTCAAAAACGCCAGCGTCAGCGCCGAAATTAACGACGCCAGCAACAGGGCAATAAATCGGGGACTTAGGGACATTAGACGAATGAGTGAATGAGTGGTTGGCCAAATGAGCTAGTCAGCCAACCACTGTTCAATAAACATATTCGCCTATTCACTAATTCACTCATTCGCTTATTCGGGTTGGTCTGTAAACATATACCCTACACCTTTGAGGGTTCGGATATGTGTATCCCCAATTTTCTCGCGGAGTTTACGAATATGAACGTCTACCGTGCGTTCGAGGACATAGATGTCTGCTCCCCAGATTTTTTGAAGGAGTTCTTCTCGACTGAACACCTTATTAGGATGCTGTGCCAGGAAAAACAGTAATTCAAATTCTTTTTTTGGAAGAATCACAGACTTATCGTCCTGAGTGACCGAATAATTTTTGCGATTAATCGTCAATTCGGCAATATTGATCTGTTCGCCTGGATCAGCTTTCTGCGCTTCCCGGCGGAAAAGAGCATTTACCCGGCTCATCAAGGCTCGTGGTTTGATTGGCTTGGTAATATAATCGTCGGCACCTACATCAAAAGCGGCCACCTCGGAGTATTCCTCTGAGCGGGCTGTCAGATAAAGAATGTAGGTCTGGCGTAACTCCGGAATGTCACGCAATTGTCGACCAGCCTCGATGCCGTCCAAGTGCGGCATCATAATATCGAGCATAACCAGCTCGGGTAAATAAGACCGTGCAATTTCGACGGCTTTACGTCCGTCAGTTGCCGTACGGACATCATAACCTTCTTTGGCGAGATTGTATTCGAGCATCTCGACAATGTCAGCGTCGTCGTCTACGACTAAGATGCGATGCAGCGGTTGAGCAGCTTTAGCAGCACTCATGTGAAGCAGAGTTGGTGAGAAAAGCCTATTTTTAGCTTAGGCTGCCCCGAAGTTACGTGGCTTATCCACAACGTTACGCCTAAGGAACACATACTTAACAATAATTTAACAAGCCAACAAACTTTTTTACGCTTACCTAGTAACTGACTTCTAGTCGATTAGCCTTCTACGTTACGCCATACCGCTTAAGAAACAAAGCTGTTGAAAATCAGTTAGCTCCTCATTAATTTATCGATTCACAAAAAGAAAATAACGATTAGTCTCTAAATAGCGTTTATGCAGCATCATGGATACTCGCGCACGGGAGGTTAAGCTCCCCTCATACGCTAAAATTGCCTGCGTATTACTGTCATTAGTTATCATTATTTACGGATTGCATGCCCTACAGGGATTACTGATTCCCCTGGTCTTCGCAATTCTCTTCTCTGTTCTCCTCTTTCCATTAGCACAACGGCTCGAAAATTGGCGGGTGCCTCGTATACTAGCCATTACGTTGTGTTTAATCCTGACACTGGCCGTTATTGTCGGCATTCTTTACGCCGTCTCAATGCAGATCAGCAGTTTTGCGGAAGTAATACCCCAATTAATCAAGCGTGGCAATGAGTATCTGGCTCAACTTCAAACCTACGCCGATGAACGCCTGAATATCGACCGTCAGCGACAAGTCAATGAAGTCCGGAAATACCTGAATCAGGCGCTGTCTGAAGGGGGCACTATTCTGACCAGTACACTCTTAGCCACAACCAGCACCCTGACGGATGTTTTTCTGGTATTATTATTTATTTTCTTCTTTCTGCTCTACCGCGACTTTTTCCGGTCGTTTTTTTACAGAGTATTTAATGGTACGCGACGGTCGAAGATCGATGCCGTGCTAAGTGGCATTTATAATGTTGTGAAAGACTACCTTGCCGGGTTGGTGCTTGTCATTCTGATCATTGGCACATTGATGACCGTGGGGCTGCTTATTCTGGGTATCGATTATGCTATTTTCTTTGGCTTCTTCGGAGCCTGTCTGGTCCTCATCCCTTACTTTGGCATTTCACTAGGCTCGCTTCTACCAGCAGCTTATGCGCTCGTTACGGAAGATAATCCCCTGAAAGCACTGGGTGTGATTGGTGTTTTTCTATTTGTCCAGACTCTGGAAGGCAATTTTATTACACCTTACATTGTCGGTTCGAAAGTAAGTATCAATCCATTGGCAGCCATTATTGTGCTCATTTTGTGGGAAAATGTGTGGGGATTTCCTGGTCTTGTTCTGGCTTTACCGATGACGGCCATTCTAAAAGTTATTTTTGATGCGGTCGAATCGCTAAATCCTTATGGATTCCTGATCGGTGAAGCCGAAAAACCCCGCCCACCCATTAAGAACTTCCAGCAATTGGCAGAGCATTTGCCTAAACGGGCCAAAAAGATTGGTGAGATCGAAGAGAAAACCTAGCAGTAACTATTATGCGCTCATTTATAGCTCATTGCACAAAAAATCGCCTAATACACAGCGAAGAAAGACAGGTTGCATACAGGTCTAATTGTTCTCCTATTAAATCATCTTAGAGATCCACTTGCGTTATTAGCGCAAAAGCTAGTATATTTGCACTCCCAAATAGGGAAATCCTGCTTCCGTAGTTCAATGGATAGAATTTCGGTTTCCGGTACCGACGATAGGGGTTCGAATCCCTTCGGGAGCACTGAGTAAATTTCAATAAGGCTTATAAATCAGCGATTTATAAGCCTTATTTGTTGAATAAGAGCATATTAGAGTGTGCTAGCGAACCATTTCGAACCCTCTATAGTTCATTACGGTTCGTTGGGTTTGATACAGTTTTGATACGCATTTTTTTGGGCCGTTGTCGGTAGATGTTTGGTGCAAACCAAACAATCAGTTTGCCATGACGCACAAAGTAAGGTATCGACTTCTGTTCAACCGCCGTAAACAGACCACTAAAGACGGTAAAGCACCCGTTGTTATTGAAGCCTATCAAAATGGCTTGCGACGGTATTTTGCAACAGGCTTTAAAGTCAGAAAAGAGGACTGGGATTTTCGTAAAGATGAGCTGAAGAATCCTACTCACATGAGTAAAGTTCGTAAGCAGATAACGGATCTGAGCGATTTTGAAACCCTGTTTGAGAGTCAATACAAACAGGCGTTTACTCTGAAAGATTTTGACTTGATGCTAAAGGCTGCTAATCAGCCTAATAAAGCGAAGGCCACCTTTTCAAGCCACTATCGGGAGCAGTTGCAACGCAGAAAGCCCGAGCTGTCTTACCGGGCCTTTCAACATTCTCAATTAGTATTGACGCGCTTGCATGAATTTAACGCGGGTAACGATCTGGAATTTGATACGTTAACTCTGGACTTTATAGAACGGTTTGACTTCCACCTAAAGACCACTCTTCGGCTTGGAGCCAATTATATCTATAAGTATCATCAAGCAATCAAGAAATGCCTGGACAATGCCGAACGCAAAGGACTTTTTTTACCCCAACAGAACCCTTATAACGACTTTAGGCCAAAGAAAGCCCGAGTCAATAAGGTAGCCTTACAAATTGAAGAAATCGAGCGAATCGAACGGTTAATATTTACGGAAGAAAACCAGCATTTAACCTTTTACCGTGATGCCTTTTTGTTTGCCTTTTATACCTCACTACGGATCAGCGATATTACCCGGATTAGTCGCAAACACATCTTGCAAACTAATGAGGGCATACTGCTTGAATTTGTAACGCAAAAATCTAAAAAGGAAGCTCGTTTACCGCTTGGGCTATTGTTTCCAACTGCTGACGGACACAGCAAGCCAGAGCGAATACTAATAACCTATTCACGTACGGATTCACAACCTTTCTTTAGACGGTCTCATGTGAAAATGAATAAACATCTTAAAGAGGTTATTCGAATGGCCGGAATTACTAAGGCGGTTACGTTTCATACTGCCCGGCATTCTGGCCTTACCTATCTATCAACCGTCTTACCAACGCCAATGGTTAAGGAGCTGGCTCAACACTCGGATATACAGACCACAATGGGATATGTACATACGTCAGGCCATGCAATTGAAACCGCCTTACGAGCTATTAAGTGGCCTAATTCTTATCAAAAGTGATGCTAGAGCTTACACGTGGATTATGTAATCCACGTGTAAGCTCTAGCATCACTTTTTGCGGGATCATATATAGAGCCATCGCGTGATTTATGATCCTACTTGTAGAATATATTTAATCATTTTGCATCAGAATGGAACGTACAAAACGAAAGTATAAAAAGCACAAATTTGATAAAAAGGTATCTGTGCGTTTTTACTTAAATAAAAAGCTAAAAGCAAAGAGTAATGATGACAAGTTGCTGTATCCAATTTACGTGCAGGTTACTGCAAACTCTCAAACTAGGCATTTCAAGAGTTTAACCAATCTCTATACATCTGATGCTGAGTTCGAAATTTTTATAGAAAATAATAAATCATTATTCCTCGAAGAAGAAAGGATCATAAAAAAAACAGTACAAACAATTCAAACTAATACAGCACAGGACTTAATAGATTATAATGCCTTAGATTTATCTAACAGAATTGTTTATAATGGAATTTTATGGGGTACAGAAAGAAACTTACATGAGCAAAAGGAGTTGGATGACTTAATAGAATCGTCTCTTAAAGAAATTCTATTAGGATGCTTAGTTTTTGATAAGACTGTAGTAGATCATAAAGAGAGAAGTTACTTTGCAAAATTAATTGATTGGGATAGACTCGAAGCAAAATATATCTATGAAAACATTTCTAAAATTGTAAAAGAGCCAACCCCGAGTTACGAACTCGCATTAGCCAATTATTCGTTTTTGGCAACACACTATCAAAAAGGGATCTTCCGAAGTGTTTTTCCTTTAGGCATTTATCGATGTGACTGGATTGATGGAGAATTTGTCACCATTTGGAGAGAAAAGTATAATGGGCCTGATAAGGATTTTATAGAAAATATGATACCAGCTATTTTACAATTATTAAAGCCAACTACTCTATACTTTATGGAAAGACCATTGTAATGGCTTCTATAAAAAAATAGTCACAAATATTTTTATTACTATTTTTTTTATTACTTGCGTTGGTAAGTTCTATTGAACCACATCGAACGTATGTTTTCTAACGCCCCCCTTCTTGAACAGATCAATGAAAAATTGGATCTGCTTCTAGCTGCTCAACCCGATGAGTGGCTCACTCCAAATGATGTACAACGCATATTCAAGCTTGGAAAAACCCGTTTCTGGCAATTAGTAAACGATGGCGCTTTCCCTGTATCACGCCCTCATTCTGTACCAGATAAAAAAACTCGTTCTGTTTGGATCAAACGGGCTGACGTAGAAGACTTTATGAGGAGAGGTTACCCTAAAGAATCGTAAACAGTTCATTCTTCACAACACGTATTGGTGATAAATCCATGTGCTGATTTTGAGCCATTCCCTTATACTCTTCTACCAAGTAAGGCTATATACTTAGCCTATTAACTCCTATCCACTTCCAGTTTAACAGGGTATTAACAACGCGTTTTGCTAGCTGATGGCAAAGACAGAAGGTCTATATGTTCTATGTAAGGCGTTGCCTTATCCCTATTAGTTTGTTTTCCATCATTAAGCAAGCACTTGGACTAAGTACTAGTTCATGGCTTTACAATAAAAAACCCGGCTGTTTCTACCAGCCGGGTTAGAGTAAAACCGAAGCTTCACCCCTCTATCTCTCCAAATGTATGAATAATTACTATAAGTGTAATGGCAACACACCACTCCTATTTCCTCACCCAAAAACAGGTATGTCAATTAACATTGAACCTATGATTACTGCCATGTTTGAATTGGCTGATAATGAGCACCGCAATACACCACTTGGATTAGGGATTATTGTTGGAGATGCTATTCGTCATTTAGCTACTAATGTTCCTGCAATGGAAAAAGATGAGTTAATGCAATACCGGCAAATGATTAGCCAGCTCTACGAACTACAAGATATGTTCGAAGCCATGTTCATAGGCCAATAAAAAAGCCGCTTGCGTTCTAGACTCGCAAGCGGCTTTGTACATAATTAACCTATCAGTTAATACCCGACAAAGATATGAACAATGTCATTACAGTGCAACCTAACCCATTGATAGATAGTAATCAGTCGTTTCCAATTGAGGAGCCTCATCTGATCTTTTCCAAAGTATTAGCTACTATTAAAAAGGCAGACTTTAGGCACTTGGCTGGACCTGTATTTGTGGAAGATCCCGACCGTAAACTTACCCAAAAGCATTACTTAATATGTACCGTAGAACACTTGCTCGCTCAAGCCCAGGTTAACGGTTATGCCTTGTGCAGACGGAACGGAATTGTCTATCTCTATAATAGGGCCTTCTGGCAGGTAACTGAAGAGAACGAAATACAGGATCTGTTAAGTAGAACTTCCGAAAAAATGGGCGTGGATAAGTTCAACTCACGCCATTATGAATTTCGTGACCGTCTTTATCGCCAGTTTCTTTCATCTAGCCATTTCCCTGTCCTTCCGCAATCTCCTCAAACCGTCCTGATCAATATGCAGAATGGTACGTACGAGATTACCCCAGACAGTCAGCGCCTTCGACCTCATGATAAAGCAGACTTTCTAACCTATCAGCTCTCTTTCGCTTATCAAGCAAACGCCAAAGCGCCCATTTTTCAACGCTATTTGGACACGGTTCTGCCTGATACCGATTTACAATCTCTCCTAGCCGAATATATCGGCTATGTCTTCATCCGACATCTAAAACTAGAAAAGGTCTTACTGCTTTATGGTACTGGCTCAAATGGTAAATCGGTGTTTTTTGAAGTAGTGAATGCCCTATTGGGTGGACAAAATGTTTCGAATTATTCCTTGCAAAGTTTAAGTAACGAAGCCCACCGCGCTAAGCTAGCTGATAAGCTTCTCAATTATGGCAGTGAGATTAAAGGGAGCCTAGAGAGTGATGTGTTCAAGCAACTCGCATCAGGCGAACCCGTTGAAGCCAAGCTCTTGTATCGAGATCCCTTTATTATGCGGGATTACGCCAAGCTTATGTTCAACTGTAATACTCTACCTAAAGAGGTTGAGCACTCCGAAGCTTTTTTTCGCCGGTTCCTGATCGTACCCTTTGAGGTGACCATTACTGATGAGCAGAAAGACCCTGAATTACCCACAAAGATTATCCAGAGAGAACTGTCAGGTGTGTTTAACTGGATCTTAAGCGGTATGAATCGACTGCTAGCCAATAAACGGTTTACACATAGCGAAAAGGCTAGTCAAGTCTTGGCTAAATACCGGCAGGAAGCCGACACTGTGGCAGTCTTTTTAATGGAAGAAAACTACCAGCCTTCTGTAAGTTATTTATCACTTCAAAGCATCTACGAACATTACAAGGCTTTTTGTACTATTTCTGGATTTGCCTTTTTGAACCTCAAGAATTTCAAGGATAGGCTTGAAAAGAACCATATACAGGTAAAAAGGCAGACAATTGGCAATGTCGTCTATGCAAGCAAGCCTTTTCCTTAACTAAATGCATGTTATGCAATCAGTTATCTAAACCTATCGCGTGCGAATGACAACTCAAAAAGTTTTTCCTAACAGCTACATTTTCTACATGATCTACATTCAAAAAATCAAAAAAACGGCAATCATGTAGGAAATGTAGCAAATGTAGGTGTTGGCCAAACTTTCCAGAATTTATGTCACTGCGAAATTCCAAGATTAGGCTAACAAGAATTTATTGAGCACAGCCCCCCCACAGGGGTAAAAAAGTAAGACTTATGAGCAACTTAACTCAAACAGCAATTGAACGATACCTGTCCGTTTTCGATGCGGCTAGTTATAAGGTGCAGCTTAAGAATCGATTGACCGATGAAGGTTTTTGGGTGGACTATACGCCCGATCAGTTAGCAAAATCTGAAACCGTCCGCTATTTGCGGGATAAGAATAGCAAGGGGTTCGATATATATGCCCGTCCAATTGGCTATCAATACGTCTTACTTGATGATCTGAGTTTCGATTCATTAAGCGAGCTGGCTAGACTTAAGCCCTGTTTGCTGATTGAAACTAGCCCCACCAACTATCAAGCTTGGCTAATTCTTCCAACGATACCAGCTAACCGGGATATTGCTAAAGTATCCTGTCAAACGCTAGCTATTCAATTAGGAGCAGACCTTGCCAGTGCAGAACCGGATCACGTTGGGCGTTTGCCAGGCTTCACTAATCGAAAAGAAAAGTACCGCTTACAAAGTGGATTGTTTCCGTTTGTTCGGCTATGTCGAGCCGCAAACCGGCTGTCAACTTTTTACCCCTGTGGGGGGGCTGTGCTCAATAAAAATACAACTGCAATAAATAGTATGCCGCTCTATCAGCATAGCCCCAGCAAGAATAGCAGTAGTGAACAAGACTTTGGTGTAGCCTGTGGACTCATCAGAGCAGGTAAAACCGACATCGAAATTAGTCAACACTTGGAAAGGACTAGTCCAGACCTAGCAGTCAGAAAAGGCAAGTATTTGGAAAGCTATCTACAACGCACCATTGCCAACGCTCACAAAGCAATACAATCAATCATCTAACTATCATACTATGGAAAAAGAGACTTACACCACCGATGAAGCATTTGAGATCGTGCTTTCTAGCCCTGAGCTATGGCAGAAAACAGGTCGTCCTGTAGAACAGCGTATTAAGTATCTACACAAATACCGTAATCAGATTCCTATCACAGCAGATCTTAAAGAGAAGATTTTAAGGCAAGCGGGATGCCAAATTGCACAAAATACCCTTTGGAATGAACCAACGTTTACAAGCAAAAAATATAACAACTAACTGTAAATCAATTCATTAAAAACCATTCACATCACTATTTTGCAACGCTTACCTTCAATTTTTGAAATCTAAAAATCAACAAAAATGCTCATAATCAATTACTTAACCCTTAAAAAATGCAAAAATCGTGGCACTGGCACACACAGCCCCCCTAGACGCGCACTGAGCCAAATTGCAATTGCCAAAACGGCCTTCGGAGCGATATATGAATTGGCAATTGATATGCATCAATAACGACCATTTTACCTTTTTCCCAAATCTCTAATCCCTATGCATATCCTAACACTAGGTACTGCCGGTAAGTATCTCCTAGAAGCCGCCAAAGAGACGGATTGTACTTTGCAAGCCTACGAGCCTTTAGACTTGTATCTGTACATCAGTGAAAACGTTAGCGGCTATGATCGTATCTATGATGGCAATCCAGAACTGGAAAAACCCCAACGATTAAAAATAAAAGATTACGATTTTATCATTCCCCGGCTTTCAGGACAATTAGAACACAAAACGGTTGTCCTGGAACACTTAAACAATAATCTGGGGATCTACTCCCCACAAAAAGGAGAACCGCTTCGTACTGCCTCAAATAAGATCCAAACAACGCTTCGGCTTTCACAAGCTGGCTTAAAAACCCCTAAGACGGTTTGGTCAAAAGCCCCGGCTCACGTTCAATACATCATTGAAGATCTTATGGACGGTTTACCAGTTGTCGTTAAATCAGTATATGGCTCTCAAGGTTCAGGTGTTTCAATTCTGGAAACCAAGCTATCAGCTAACACAACCCTAGAGAGTTTTTATAAGCATGAAATCAATGTAAAGCTTCAGCGCTACATTGACGGTAATTTCACTGATATACGAGCGATTGTGGTAGGTGATGAAGTAGTAACAGCTATGGAACGAACGGCCAACAAAGGCGACTTTCGGGCCAACCTATCCAAGTCGGGTTCTGGCCGCAAGCTCGTCCTATCAAAAGAAGATCAACAGCTCTGTATTGATGCCAGTAAAGCAGTTGGCTTAGAGTACTCAGGCGTAGACTTGATGAAGGATAAGGAAGGTATTAGCTATGTCATCGAGGTAAACGGCAATCCAGGGACCAAGATTATTGACATAACAGGTATTAACTTCTTTAAGAACCTGATTGAATATTGTATAAAAGAAAAAAAGCGAGGAGCAACCACTAAAGAAGGCTACGGTGCTTACCGCACTGATACGTTTACTGATGATGATGGTAAGATATACGTGGCTCATGTAATGGGAGATGTCACTCATCTAGCTAATCATCCCCAGGTCGCGAGCTTACACACCAATTTTTATGAGAAGTTAAACCAAGTAAACAAAAAGACTTATGCCAGAGCCAACCGATGACATACCCGATTACTTACCCGATGGGAGCCTCAATATTCATGGCAAGCTAGCTTACAAGTTTCGCATCAATCTGGGCAGAGGCCAAAGGGGAAAGACAGTTTATCATCTACAAGTTGAAAGCCCCTCTGAGAATGAAATGAAAAAGCGGGTAGATGAGGCAATGGATAAAGCTTATAGGGGCGAATAAAAGAGGGGGTTAGCCCCCTCCTTTATTCGATATGAATAACGAATAAATTTTCACGTACTACTATGACAAGATATACTTTCTCAAGCTGTCTTCACTAAATAGAAATAATCTATCAATATTATTTTAATATAGAAATAATCTATATAACAAATCAATTTTAACAGTAATTGCTCCTATTTTGGTACAGAAGTAGAATAACACAATGTAAGACGTTGATTATCAATATCTATAAATGATCTATAAGAGTTCATAAAATTCACGCCTCCAAACATAATGTTTGAGAGATGGATTAAATTAGGCACAAAGAGGCTGCTTAAATATTAAATTTATTTTATTTTTATTATAAGGAAAGGCCATAACTTCTACAACTTATTAAATATTGATTTAAAATATGCTTACTAATGAATCAATAATTATTCTTGAAAAGATTTTAGGAAAAGGCTCATTAAGATGGCTTGGACAAAACTATGACAGTTTACCGCTGTATAATACAGTTATTGGAGGTAATAGAATAAAATCTATTTCAAATGCATTAAACTTTAAGAACCTGTTTAAAAATGCTTAAGCATTCGGTTGATATTGGATAAATATACAAACGATTCGTGTGAATTAACCCCACATTCATAGTCCTTGCTCAAGCGTCGTGACCAATTCTTTAGGCAAACGTCCACTCAACTTTCCAACGCATGGGTATCATCTAAAAACCAGCCAACTCGCTCACCTTAACCACTTCTAGAATCAGTCCATACGACTTTTTCATCCAACCCGCTAACTTCTTGCCATAGCCGCTGTCAGCTAAGAGCTTATTGATCTGTTCAAAACCTAGCAGAGCTAGCCGACTTATCACTAGTCGTGCCGCCGGACTATCATGAATATTGGCGGCATGGACGACGACAACCAAAACCAGTCCTAACGTATCGACTACAATATGCAGCTTAGGGCCGTTAATCTACTTGCAGCCATCATAGCCTTAGACACTACACTCTATTCGCTACATTTAACACCCTGATAATCAATTACACCCACACTAGTGAGGCTTCTAGATTAGCTTTATTTCGTCTGCGTTCGACGAACGCTTTATTAAGCTTTTCCCAAGTGCCGTTGTTGCGCCATTGCTTCGGCGCTCCAATTCCGGAAGTAGTAATAACATAATGGCCAAGGCGGTAGGTCATTAGGCATTTGGCGCCACTGGCCGCCTGTTTTAGTGATATAAAGCAGGGCATCAAAAATACGGCGCAGGGAATATTTTCGATTTCTCTTGTCAGCCAAGATTTCTTGGATAACTTTCCCGGCGGAATCAGTCAAGGAGGGGTATGGCTTTGATCAGCTCATCCCCAACGATTGACTAATTCTGTCTTTTCTGAGTCTTCAACCTATTTTTTAACAGGTTCTTACATATCAATAATAACAATAGATTTCTTGTGTAGCTTTTCCTAAAAGCTCCTACATTTGTATACACTATATTATGATAACAATGGTGGTGTAATTGTATAATGAGCTTATACAAGCCTATTTGTGATTTTAAAATCTGAAAATACCTTATTAAATAAGTTTAGCATTGGAGACTACAAAGACAAAATGTGGCCTGAAAGCCGTGGATTTCTTTTGCTCTGGAGGTGGAATGAGTTTTGGAATGCAAGAAGCTGGAGTTCAAATAGTTGCTGGGATTGATTTTGATGGAAATTGCAAATCTACTTATGAGGCTAACATTCATGGTGCAGAATTTATTCATGCCGATGTTTTTAATCTAAAGGAAGAGACTCTTCAAGAACAACTTTCCCTCTTTAAAAACGATGACGAACTTATTTTAATCGGATGTAGCCCTTGCCAATTTTGGAGCCTAATATATACAGACAAGACGAAATCGAATAAATCAAAAAATCTACTTATCGAGTTTAAACGCTTTGTAGAATATTTTAATCCGGGTTATGTTGTTGTAGAAAATGTTCCTGGCGTTTTAAAACGCAAGGAAGAAAGTGGGTTAGACGAATTTATTAATTGGTTAGCAGAAAATAAATATAAAGTTCATTTTGATGTACATGAAGTTAGCAATTATGGAGTTCCTCAGTATAGAAAAAGATTTACATTAATTGCCAATCGTGTTTCATCAAAAGAATTAATACCGGTAATAGCTCAAGAGAAAAAAATAACTGTTCGAGACGTTATCGGTGAGCATAATGGATTCCCAAAAGTTAGACCTGGGCACAAGGATTCTTCAGATTTTTTACATACAGTTGCAGGCTTACAAAAAGTAAACTTAGATCGATTAGCTGTAACCCCCAAAGATGGAGGTGGACGAATGGCGTATGTTGATGATGAAAATTTAGCGCCAAAATGTCATAAGGGGAAGACAGAAGGTTTTAGTGACGTTTATGGGCGTATGTGGTGGGATAGACCATCCCCTACAATTACAACAAAATTTTTCAGTATCTCTAATGGACGCTTCGGGCATCCTGAAGAAGACAGAGCAATTTCATTAAGAGAGGGAGCTGTATTACAGTCTTTTCCTAAAACCTATATTTTTAAAGCAACAAGTATTGAAAATACCGCAAGAATGATTGGAAATGCTGTACCTCCAAAATATGCCACTGCAATAGGTAAAGCTATAATTCAAAATCATAAAAATGCAGTTTAGAACAAAAGCAAGGGCGGTAGACTTACTCGGGAAAGGACAAATTGCAGATCTGCCTACGGCAATTACCGAGTTATGGAAAAACGGTTACGACGCTTATGCGGATAAATTAAGCGCTGATTTATTTAAAGAAGGCTACAACGGACTTTCAAAATCTTATTTTGTAATTTCTGATGACGGAAAAGGAATGTCCGGCACTGATGTTTTAGATAAGTGGTTAGTACTTGGAACAGACTCCAAGTCAAGGGCAGAATTAGAGGAAGAATCCGAGGATACTTTATGGAAAAGACCACGTATTAAAGCCGGAGAAAAAGGTATTGGACGCTTATCCGTAGCTTATTTAGGTAATCCAATGCTGATGCTTACAAAGAAAATCGGTTATCCACTGCAAGCAATATATTTCGATTGGAGATTATTAGAAAATTATAATTTATTTCTGGATGATATTACAATTCCGATTAGGTCTGTTGAAAAAACAGAATCGATTAATGTGGATTTCCATGAATTGAAAAATATGTTTTTATCGAATTTTGACAAAGAATTTGATTCAGATAATAGTCCAATTTGGGAGGGAAAACAAATAGAATTAAAATTCGATATTATTTCAGATACGATAAATTCAGAATTGGAAAAACCAATTCTGAATAATATATTATCCTTCTATAATTCTGATGATTCACACGGGACAATGTTTTTAGTATTTAATCCTATAAACCAAATTATAGAATTATCAGAAAAAGATGAGGACAAAATAGACGAAGGCAACTTTGTTACATCAAGCCTGATAGGGTTTACTAACCCTTTTAAAGAAACTTCAATCAAAATAGAAGCTGTTTTTAACATTCATAAAGATTTAGAAACTTATGATTTGTTAACTAAACAAGGTAACTTTTTTGAAAAATCTGATTTTGATTTAGCGGATGTCTATATAAAGGGGCGTTTTGACGGAAATGGTACTTTTGATGGTATTTTAAGAATATTTGATAAAACCATTGACTACAACTATACTAATCCCAGAAAAAAAGATAAACGTTCTTTTTATGGTAGTATTCCAATTGAATTAGGATATTCTCAGGGAATAGAAAATTCTTCGAATTTATCAGAAATCCAATTTGAAAAAATCTCAACTAAAGTTAGAGAGTATGGAGGCCTATACGTATTCAGAGATGATTTCAGGGTGTTACCTTATGGAAGAGAAAATGCCGACTTTTTGAACTTTGAACTTAGAAGGTCTAAAAGAGCAGGTACATATTATTTTTCTTATCGAAGAATGTATGGTTATATAGCTCTGACCAGAGAAAGAAACCCTGATTTAAGAGATAAGTCTAGTAGAGAGGGATTAATAAACAATGCCCAATACCGAGCATTCACCAGTGATGCTACAAATTTTTTTATTGCCTTAGCACAAGATTTTTTTGCAACAACACCTAAACAGTCGCTTTTTAGAGATAAATTAATTGAGATTCAAGATCAAAATAAAGCTTTAGAGGCAGACAAAGCTAGAGAAAAAGTAGAAAAGATTGCATTCACTAAAGCATTGAATACTTACCCTCAAAAATTAGATGAACACCAAACTAAGTATGAAAGTCTTCTCAATACATTAGATGAAAAACTAGATAATATCAATATCACATACTCAGAAGTTGAGTATATTTTAGATGAACTTCAAAAGCTTGACTTAGACCTTAAAGGATTAATTCCTAAAGTTCCTAGAAGATATAGACCTACTGAAACGCAAAAAGAACGGTTATATAAGTTTGAAAATCGTTTAAATAATTATATTGAATCTGTTACCCCGAGAAGGGAAGAATTAAATAAAAAAGCACAGGATAAATTAGAAATTAGGGATTTAAAAATTGATTTTACGAAGAAATATAACGGATATATTTATTCTCTGGAAAAATCACTCAATGAATATCGACAACAACTTGATGAAAAATCTGCTTTATTAATTAAAGAATACAGAGATAGAGCAAAACGATTAACTTCTTCTCTATCAGAGAATAAAGAAACGACAATAAAAAGCATAGTTTCCAAATATCAGATAATACAATTTGCTGACGAGATTGAAAAACAATATTATACTCTGTTAGAAGAAGCTGGAAAAACATTATTTCCGTTGGTGGAGCATATAAAGCGATTATCATTCGATATTGACGAAGAACAAGTTCAAGGCGCTTATAAAGCTCAATATGAACAAATGAAATACCAATGGGAGCAAACCAGAGATACAGCTCAATTAGGGATTGCAGTTGAAATTATCGACCATGAATTCAATCAACTGTATGCAAAAATAAATAGCCAGTTAGGAGAACTAAGTAAAAATTCAGAAGTTAATTCAATTAAGGAGTTTGGTTTCTTAGAAAGAAATTTCAAACAACTGGAAGATAAATATGCGCTACTTTCTCCGTTGTACAGGATTTCTGGTGCATTAGTTAAAGACATTCCAGGAAATACAATTTACAATTATTTACTTGATTTTTTTGAAAATCAGATTGAAGAATATAGCATAAGACTTGAAGTTTCTGATGAATTTAAAACACATTTAATTAGCATTAAAGAGCCGGTAATTCACACAGTATTTATTAATATTATAAACAATGCTATTTACTGGATGCGAAATAAAGAACAGCGTATTATTAAACTTGATTATTTACCGAATCCCAAAGAGATCATTATTGCTAATTCAGGAGAAAAAATACCTGACTATAGGCTTAATAAGGTTTTTGATTTGTTCTATTCTCAACGCCCTAATGGCAGAGGGATTGGGCTTTATTTATCAAAGCAAAGTTTAAACGAAGCCAATTTGGATATTTACGCAACTAACGATAAAAAATATAATTCTTTAAATGGAGCTTGCTTCGTAATAAACCAAATTACTAAATAAAATGTATAGTTCTAAAGCCTTCACCATATTGAATTCATCTATCAATTCTGCTGTATTTATTGATGAAAAAGCTAAGGATTTTTACTCGGGGACTCCGATCAATACTGATATAATGGAAGAAAAATTATCGGAAGATCTTTATAAAACTTTTAAGGAGAATGGAAAAAGCTTAATAGTTCATAAGTTTGAAGCAGCAAATCTTGAAAATCCCCAAACTCTAGATTACTTATTTAAAGGAAAAGATTTAATTCTTTTAGATTGGGAATTATCTGGGATTGCAGGACAAGAATATTCTTTAAAGTTGTTAAATAAAGCTGTTAGCACACCATATATAAACTTCTGTTGTATATATTCCAGTTCAGCAAATTTCAATGAAATTCCGCTTTTTTTGGATGCATATTTTTCTGGATTAAATAAAGAAGATTTTGAGAGTATAAAAACAACCTATGAATATATTGAACCCGAAGAAATTCAGAAATTATGGAATAGTAATAATAATATAAACGATTTCTTTAAAGAAAATGCTATAGAAATTGACAATTTCCCTATTGAAAGAATAAGAGAAAAATCTGTCGAATTAATTTTACGTTACATATATATTTCGCTTGTAGGTGAAAAGGTTATTATTCCGGAATATGCGAATAATGATTATGAAGTATTAAACGTAGGAGATAATTCTTTTATCATCAATAATACTTTTGTATTGACGTTAAAAAAAGATTTAAAAGAAGATGCTGATTATAATAAGCTTTTGGGAAGAATTTCAGAAATTGTAATAAAAAATAATGGAAGTTTTTTTCAGTTATTGGGATTAGAAATGCAATCTGTTTTTAACTCAAATGAAAGTTTTATTGATGAAACTATATTAAAGTCTTCAACAGAAGCTCTTTTTCAATTTAGAAATCATCTTAAGGATGATAAGACTTTTGGCATTATTATCAAGAAGTTATTGTTAGAGCAAGCAACATTAAAATTGAGAACAGCTAAGCTTGAATTATTGAAAGAAGACTTCTTAGATTTTAAAAGTAATGAACTGAAAAACAAAGAGCCAAGCATAGAAGACCTGTTTCAATTGAATGTTTTTTATAATTCTGTTTCTGTAAAGAGCCTAAATCCGGACGACATACCTAATCTGAACTTCGGAGATATTTTTAAAGGTGAAGGGAATGATTATTTTTTGTGCGTAACAGCTCTATGTGATTGTTATTATCCAAATAAAATTGATCACAATTTTTACTTTGTAAAAGGAACTGAATTTAACGATTTAGAATTAGCGTTAAGATTGGGAGATACAGCTTTCTTGAGTTTTTTACCAAACAGAAGGGCAGTTTATTGGGGCGATTTAGAAAAACCAGAGCTCAAAAAAATTAAAGAATTAATTCTTTCGAATTCTGAGGATGACTCCAAGAAATTAAAAGGTGACCTTGCTTTACAAAATGGGTTAATTGGAAAATTAGTTCATAATATAGAAGTGCTAAACCGTTTTCTCTATAAACCTTTTTATATAAAACCGAAAGTTTATAATGTTGAAAATAATAAGCTTATCGGCAACAAAATTAGAATTTGGGATATAACAAATAATTATGCAAGAGAAAAATTTGATCAGAATCTAAATTATTTTGATGTTGAATATATTACTACCTTAAGAAGTGATTATACCCAAAGGATAGCTAATCACGCTTTCGGTCATCCTGCCAGAGTGGGTGTTGATTTTGTAAAAATTAAATGATTTTTGTTCACAGACTTAAACATTTATACGAATTATTTAAGTTAAATAAATTATATTTATTTGTTGTAAAATGATAATCTCAAGATAAACTGTATACTGTCTTCTAATAGTAAAATTTGTTCTGTGAACAGACTCGTAATATTAGTATTTTGCACTAATCATGGTAAGTTACAAGCAAACTAAATAAGGAGATTATCACACTGACATTACTCGATTAGCGGCTACGATTGAATACCCAGGATAACTAGAGTAGGCAGGCAAGAGTGAGCTTTTTAGTTATCTTGTTTTAACTTCAGAAACAATCTCCTCAACCTATACTGCTATATAATAATCTTTCCTGAAATCTGGGCTGGAATGGATAAGGCCCTCTAAATTGGCAATTGTTGTACTCATTGATGATCCCTTAGCAAGAAGCCCGTATAGAAAATCCTCCTTAAACTGATTCCTAGTCACCTAGTATCCTACTTGTATTCAACCTTCATTGTACGTTTATAAAAGTACGTGTAGGTACAAACGGAAACCATAATTCTTGACGAGCTTAAGCTAACTGACCAATTGGTGTCGATACAGTTTTGATACAGCTTATTTAAAGTTGCACCTAAATGCCTGATAATCAAAAACATATTTGAGTCCCTTCGGGAGCACGAAACAGTAGAAAAACCGCCTGTATGAAGCATACAGGCGGTTTTTTGTTTCCGAAACAGCAAATACATAGCTTTTACCCGAATGGGAAACGCTCAAACCTTCAAGAAAAAGGTCATTATCAGGATGCGTATGCTATTATTTGGGTGTTCTAGCGGAGCTTCCCATATAAAAAAGACATTTCGTACATGAAGCCCTCTTTGCACTAAGCCCAATGAAGTCTAAAAATGAATGCGGACTTTAGCCGCATAACTAAAGTCCGCAAGCTTATCATACAGCCAGAAAAGAGTACTACTACTGTTGTTTATTTTTTAACGGATGGCCGAAAATTAGGCGTGTTTAGCGAAACTAATTCAGGATGCTTTTCTTCCTTCTGGATGTCGGCCTCCCGAAAACCCATTTCGTCTTTTAAATAGTCCGGGTATTTCTTCACATAAGCTCGTTTCAAGGCCGTGTACTCCTGAACAGTGCTCACTTTCTGAAAATCCACTAAAAAGAATTGCTGCAAAATTTTACTTTTTCCTCAACGAATGAAAAAGTTTTCATCCAGTCATCAAATTACTCTAGGCTCATTTTTAAAAAGATCCTTTTGGGCGACTTACCCCTGGGATTGCCTGCCGTAGGCGTAAAGCTCCAATTATTTTCCAAACCATATTTCCGGGCAATTTTCATCAGCGTTGCATACTCAACGAGTATCGAATCGGTACCTTCCGGCAATCCCTTAACGGATTTTACGGGATTCGGACTGGTTTTCTGCTGACCATATATCAGGGTGGGTAGCAAGGTCAGAATACACAACAAAAGTTTAAGGATGTAACTTTTCATAGTTTCTCTATTTTAAAGATTTATTTCTGTTTAGAGGGCTTTTAAATCTGGAAGTGGCTTGCCTAATCGACATTCCCACTCTTAAGTTCTCGTAAAATAGCCAAGCATTTTTTGTATGCGAATTTTCGAGCTTTTACCTGAAATTCTCTGTTCTTAGCATGGCATCGTTTACCTTAAGACTCTTACCTGATTATTTTCCAGGCAGGCTTTTACAGCATGAGCATTGTCCAGTTTAATTTTCCTGTAATTGCGAGACAATTACAGAGTTTATAATCCCACTCCCATCATTTAGTATAATCTCCTGAACGATATAGTCACCCTATTTGAACTTATGTGACTTGAAAAGCCTACCTTTATTGGCAGCTTTACATTATTCTTATTTTATCCATGAATAATGCAGAAAATGACCAATATGTAGATGCCCTAGTCCTTCAGGCCCTCAGGCAAAACGATGAGAAGGCGCTTCAGTATTTATTTACTACGTACTACAATCCACTTTTTCGGGCTGGAATAAAATGGTCATTTGACAGTACCCTCACCGAAGAAGCCATTCAGGCGATCTTTCAGGATCTTTGGCAGTACCGGCATACACTAGGTGACGTGGTATCGTTTGAAGCTTATCTGAAAGGTTCGTTAAAAAAAAGACTCGTGAAAGCCCTAGCTAAACTCCAGCAGACGGCCACAGAGCCGCTGGATGAGGTTTATCTGCCCGTAACGTCTTATGAAGATATTCTCGTGGCACAGGAAGAAGATGCTATTCGGCGCAGCCAACTTGTACAGGCGATGAATGAACTGACCTCCCGCCAGAAACAGATCATTACGCTCAAATACTTCGAAGAACTGTCGTACAAGGAAATTTCCGAGCAGACAGGCCTGCAAATCGACAGTATTTATAAAACGTTGCACGAAGCATTGAAGCGCTTAAAAACGTTGCTGAAGCCAATCTGAGCGATAAGTATAAAATTTCTACATTTTTTTCTACAAAAACGAGAAGATTCTGACCATCGGGTTCCTCTGTATAAATGAAGACCAACCGATGCGTCGCAGTGAAACCAACGTACCCGCTTACTCTCGACGATCTGCTGACCAACGAAGGCTTTCTGAATTACTATTTTCAAAAAAACGAAGCCGACGTTTGGGAGTGGAACGAGTTTCTGGAAGACCATCCCGATCAGTTGCCGACGGTCGATGCCGCCGTTTCGCTTTTAAATCGACTCTCGCTCAAGTGGTCGGAGGAGTATATTCGCCAGCAATTCCTTCAGATGCAGGACAGCCTGGCTAACACGACCCACCATCCGATCGCTCGGCCACTCTGGAGCAACAACTGGGTGCGGTGGGGGCTGGCCGCGTCGGTGCTACTCGCCATGGGCATATGGACCTACGTGTACCAAACCACCATTCCTGCTTCACTTTACACCCAGCAGGTAAGTCAGAAAGATCTTATCGAGCAAGTCAATCCCAACAGTGAGCCGCTCCGCGTCGACCTGCCCGATGGTAGTTGGATTCGGCTGGCTAAAAACAGCCGACTAAGTTATCCCGCCCGATTCACGGGGTCCGTTCGGGAGGTATATCTGGATGGTGATGGTTTTTTCGACGTGGCCCGGAATCCGAAGCAGCCCTTTCTGGTCCATGCTGGCGAAATCACCACTAAGGTATTGGGTACCAGCTTTCTAATAAAGGCTCGTACCGACCAGGAAAGAGTTGAGGTGGTGGTTCGGACAGGTAAAGTATCCGTCTACCGCGAAACAACGGTTAGTCAGCCGGTGATTGTTAAAAAGCTTCAGGGCGTTATTATCACCCCCAATCAACAGCTTGTATACAACCGAAAGGCTGACAGTTTTGCCCGGAGCATCGTCGGGAGTCCACAATTGATTCAGCCCGAAGCGCTGGTCGATTTCGATTTTCGCAATACACCCGCTTCTACGGTCTTTGAGCGTATTCAACGAGCCTACGGCATTCCCATTGAATACGATGCTGCGCTTATGAGCGATTGCCCTGTAACAGCGTCGCTGGCCGACGAATCACTATACGGTAAGCTTAATCTGGTCTGCCGGGCAATCGAAGCGCAGTATGAAGTCGTCGATGGGCAGATCATCGTCAATGGAAAAGGCTGTAAATAAATTAGGACTTTCGCTGAGAGCCGTGCCACGGTTTCTGATGCTACTCCTGATAACCGTGGCACGGCTCTCAGCGAAAGTCCTATACATGTAAACAGTGTTAAAAAAAACGGCAGCTCTGCGCGAACAGAGTTGCCGATAGCAAGTGCCCCTAAACCCGTTTCCAGCGCAGTTAAGGGGCTTTTTACCCATCTCCCGATGGGCGTCAGGTTCTTATTGCCAATACTAAACCCCCTTAAATCTATGCATTTTTTCATTACCCGGCATTCACTGCTGCTCAGACTCATGAAATTGAGTTGCGCCCCGTTACTGGTCACTCTGCTGTTTTCCGGACTGACCTATGCCACCGAAATCAGAGCACAGGAAGTACTCGACCGAACAGTAACGCTTCAATGCTACAATCAACAGCTCGAACGGGTGCTGGCCCAGCTTGAAACGCTTGCGCAGGTAAAGTTTGTCTTCAGCTCCCGACTGATTCAGAGCAATCGGCTGGTGACGCTCAGTATTCGACAGGATCCCCTATCAAACGTATTGAATCAGTTGCTGCAACCCCTGCAACTAAGCTACGAAGTGAGCGGTAACAAAATTATCCTGAACCGTTCGGCCGGCACAGGCCCAAACGAACCTCGACTCGCCAGTATGGAAGCCATGACCGGAAAGGTATTGGACGAGCGGGGCGAAGCCATGCCGGGCGTCAGCGTAGTGATCAAAGGAACCCAACGCGGTACGGTCACTAGCCCCGATGGCCATTTTACCATCGACGCCAACAGGGGCGAAACGCTTATCTTCTCCTACATCGGCTACATCAGCCGGGAACTGGTCATCGAGAACTTTACGCCACTCACCGTAGGAATGAAACAGTCGGAAGCCAGCCTGTCCGAAGTCGTCGTAGTAGGATCGCGGTTTGCCCAGCCCCGTACGGATGTCGACAGGCCAGTGGCCATCGACGTTATCAACGCCAAAGAACTTCAAACATCGGGGCAAGTCGATCTGGGTCAGGCCATTACATTCGCGGCTCCCTCGTTCAACGCCGTTAAGTTCGGGATCAATGATGCAGCCCCTTTTGTCGATCCAGCTACATTGCGTGGCTTGGGTCCCGATCAGGTGCTGGTGCTGGTTAACAACAAGCGTCGGCACAAAGTATCGTTTCTGAGCATCAACGATGGTGTCGGAAAAGGACAAGTGGGAACGGACATTAACGCCGTGCCGGCTTTATCACTAAAACGGGTCGAGGTCCTGCGCGACGGAGCCGCTGCACAATACGGTTCCGATGCCATTGCCGGGGTTATCAACCTCGAACTCAACGATGCCGCCGAAGGAGGTACGGTCAATGTATTCACGGGAATCGGCTATTCCAAACCGAATCTGGACATGACCGGACATACGCCACCGGCGCTTATCACCGACGGGGCCACGTATAACCTGAACGCTAATTTCGGACTGAAACTGGCCAGGCGCGGCTTTTTTAACACCACGCTGACCTACTCGCACACGGATGGCTACGACCGATCGGGTACGTACAAAGCATCAAGCGGCTTCTACGTCGCAGACCCCGTACAGGATGCACTGCTTGTCAAACAGAACAACATCGACCTGAAACAGGCAGTGCTGGGATCGGCCCGCAATACCACCTATGGGTTGTTCATCAACGCGGGCCTGCCTCTCAACAACAACTGGCAGCTATACGGCTTTGGCGGCTATACGCACAAGCACGTCGTAACGGGTGTGTTTACCAGAGCTCCGTCGAACACTCGCCGGTCGGTGCTGTCTATCTTCCCGAACGGCTACAACCCGGAAGCACCAGCCAATCTGCTGGATTACTCGCTGACGGCTGGAATAAAAGGTAAGCTAAGGAGTTGGAATAGCGATTTCAGTCTCTCACAAAGCATGAACCAAGTCGACTGGTATGCCAATAATACGGTAAATCCCAGCCTGGGTGATCAGTCGCCGACATCGTTCTACGTTGGGCAGACCCGCATTACACAATCCCTGTTCAATGCCGATGTTGCCCGTACCTTCCGCCAGGGAAGCTATCCGAACTTCAACCTCGGTGCGGGTACGGAAATACGCTACGAAACCTACCGGCTGCGCTCTGGCGACCCGTCTTCCTACGAGGCTGGCCCGCTCCGGCAAACCAAAGATGTCGGGTCGTCGGGGCGGGAAGGCTTCAGCGACCGAGCAGCCGGTCAGTGGGGGCGTACCAATGTTGGGGTGTATGTCGAAGGAGAAAGCGATCTGACCAGAAAGCTATTGGTGGGGGCCGCCGTCCGGTTCGAAAATTACAGCGACTTCGGCTCCAACCTGTCATACAAGCTCAACTCCCGCTACAAGATCGCCGAACCGTTTGCTGTTCGGGCGTCGTTCAGCCGGGGTTTTCGAGCGCCTTCCATGACGCAGACTTATTACAGCAACTATATTAATATCTCGTTCGATAACAACAACAATTCGATCATTAACCCCATTATACCGGCCTCGTCAGATCTGGCACAACAGTTGGGTGTCGACGGGCTGAAACAGGAAATTTCGTGGGATTATTCGACGGGGATCACTTCGAAAATCGGCCAGTATTTTACCCTTACGGCTGACCTGTATCAGATCGACGTTAACAACCGGATCATGCTCTCGGGCAATATCAATGTCTCAAAAATTCCGCAGTTCGTAGCGGCTGGATTCCCGCAATCAGCCAACGTATTCGTCAACGCCATCGACACGCGCACCCGTGGTTTCGAACTGGTTACGACTTACAATCGGCCTGTGGGAGTGAAGAGTAAACTGGGCATAAACCTGGCCTATTCGTCGATGAACACAATAGTGCGGGCTACTCGCAAAACTTCGACAGGCGTTGAGGTAGCTGATCAGGTAGCAACGCTGTATATCACCGAAGGGCTGCCGAAAGGCAAGTTTATTGGAACCCTTTCGTATGACTTCGGCAAAATCGGGCTGATGGTGCGTGGGTCGCGATTCGGGCAGGTATCGGACCCACTGGCGACACTGGCCCAGAAACCCACCGATGTCAATGCACCGACTTATCAGGTGTTTGGGGCCAAAACCCTGTTCGACCTGTCGGTAACGTTCCGGCCCATCCGGAAGCTGTCGATTATCGGCATGGCTAATAATATCTTCGACGTCTACCCTAGCCTGCTTCAGATTCCTCAAACGGCTAACGAAGTGGTATTCTCACGACGGACCAATCAATTCGGTATGCAGGGGCGGTTTATGAACCTGACCGTTAATTACGCATTTTGATAACAGGCCCCGGCCCGATTTGCCGGGGCCTCTACCTACTAGCTGATGACGATTATACCTAACCGGGATGAATTGCCAAGTGTCGACGTATTAATTATCGGGAGCGGAAGCGCGGCCCTGTGCGCAGGCATTTCGGCCCTCGAAAACGGTGCTCATGTACTAATGGTCGAAAAGGCCGATGCCCTGGAGTGGGGAGGCAATAGCCGCTACACAGCCGGAGCCATGCGCTTTGCCTTCTATTCTTACGAGGACCTGAAGCCCCTGATCCGCGATCTGACCGACGATCGGTTGGCAAATACTGACTTCGGCAGTTACCCGAAAGAACAGTTTCTGGCCGACCTCCAGTATTTTAATCAGGGTGAACCACCCACTGAAACTCAGCAGTTTCTGGTCGATGAAAGCCTGAGTGTTATGCAGTGGCTGTCGAGTCATAATATTCGTTTCGACCCCAGCTATGCCCGGCAGAGTTTTCTGAAAGCCGGTCGGCATACGTTCTGGGGCGGATTGGCCCTTGACGTAGAAGGTGAAGGCGACGGGCTGGTGCGGGCCGAACGAGCGGAGTTTGAACGGCTAGGGGGAACGATCCTGTACAATTGCTCCGCCGAAGAAATCGTGATGCAGGCGGGTGACATGCAGGGCGTGCGATGCCTGCGTTCAGGTATACCCATCTGGATTCCGTGCCGGACAGTGGTGCTGGGCTGCGGGGGATTTGAAGCCAGCCAAGAATTACGTACGCAGTTTCTTGGCGATGCCTGGGCCAACGCCAAAGTGCGGGGCACCCGCCATAATACGGGTAAAGGTCTCGAACTGGCCACTAAACTGGGGGCGGCTCTGCGGGGGAATTTTGGTGGGTGCCATGCCGTGCCGATGGACAAGAACATGCCCGATTATGGCAATATCGACCTGCCGCACAACGAACGCAAACACTACCGAAAAATATCGTATCTGTACGGACTGATGCTCAACGCGCTCGGAGAGCGGTTCGTCGACGAAGGACTGGATATGCGAAATTACACCTATGCCCAGTTCGGCAAGGCGATCATCGAGCAGCCGGGAAACGTTGCCTGGCAGCTTTTCGACGCCAGTGTCGAACCATATCTCTATGCCGACTACCGGTTCCGGTTTACGAGCGTCGTGGAAGCCGATACGCTGAGCGACCTGATCGGGAAACTCGACGGCATCGATCAGGCGACCGCATTGAGGACCGTTGACGCGTATAATCGGGCTACTGAAATCAGCGATCATATACCGTTCGATCCAACCCGAAAAGATGGCAAACGTACAGCGGGGCTTTTCCCCGAAAAAACCAACTGGGCCAATCCACTCGTCACTCCGCCATTCAAAGCCTATCCCGTTACGTGTGGTATTACCTTCACCTACGGCGGACTGGCCGTAAATCGAAACGGCGAAGTGCTGACCGCTGCCGATGAACCGATTCCGGGCCTGTTTGCCTGTGGCGAACTAGTCGGGGGCGTTTTCTTCCACGGGTATCCTGGCGGCTCCGGCCTAACCTCTGGTGCAGTTTTCGGGCGGTACGCGGGTAAGTCGGCAGCACAATATAGTCATCAGAAACCATCTTCGCTAAACTCATGAAACGACCTACCGCACTCCTGATTGGACTTATGTGCTGGCACGCCGGTATGTTCCCGATGCTGGTCCAGTGCCAACCGGTTGTACCACCCGCCAATGCCATTCCGTGCGTGTTTATGCGCGGAGGCACGTCGCGTGGCCCGTTCCTGGACCTGCGCGACCTGCCACGCAACCGTACCGAACGCGACGCTATTCTGTTGCGGATCATGGGATCGCCCGACGCCCGGCAAATTGACGGGCTGGGGGGAGCAGAAACCGTAACGAGTAAGGTCGTCATGGCCCAGCCGTCGACCCGCCCCGGCATCGACGTCGATTACCTGTTCGCTCAGATCGATCTGGAAAATCCACTCGTCGATACCCTTCCACCCTGTGGTAACATGATGGCGGGTGTTGGCCCGTTTGCCATCGAGAAAGGCTGGGTGAAGGTCACCGGTCCCGAAACGAAGGTGATGATATACAATATCAACACAAATTCCGTCATTGAGGAGATCGTGCAGACCCCCAACGGTCGGGTGCAGTATACCGGTACGGCCCGGATCGACGGCGTGCCGGGAACGGCGGCCCCTATCCTCATGAATCTGTTCGATCAGGTTGGCGGCAAAACAAAGAAACTCCTGCCCACCGGCCACCTCAAAGACCGAATCGACAGCCTGGACGTGTCGATTCTGGACGCGGGTACGGTGATGGTGCTGCTACGAGCCGATGCTATTGGCCTGACAGGGGGCGAAGACGAATCCTTTTTTAAAACGAACCGGGTGCTGATGGAAAGACTGGAACGCATCCGCCGGGAAGCCGGTCGGCTGGCGGGGCTGGGTGACGTATCGAACAGTGTACTGCCCAAGGTCGGTATTCTCTCAACGCCCCAGACTAAAACAGCCAACATCCGGTCACGTTACCTGACTCCGCACACCCTGCACCCCAGCCACGCGGTTACGGGGGCTATCTGTATCGGCACGGCCTTGAAGATCAAAGGCACAGTAGCCAGCGAAGTTGGTCGCGAAAACGGCAAACCGACCGAACTTATCGTAATTGAGCATCCAGCGGGCGTGATCGAAGTCAACATTGAGCTTGACAGACAAGGGGATCGGATTCAGGTTCGAAAGGTCGGTACGATGCGAACAGCCCGTAAATTAATGCAGGGGTATGTCTTCTACTAACCCACCCTGCCTGAATGGAATCAGCCGATTTATACAGTATATGATTCTGAGCACGTTACGCTTCACCATTTTGCAGTCGCTGATCAGGCTGTTGCCTCAGTTCAACAGGGCACAGCACATCTTTTTCCGGTCGGTGATCGGCTGGTTGCTGAGCGTGGAGTTCTGGCCCAGAACATCATGACCAAATCCATCCAGGCACCTACCGAAGATATTAGCTTTCTAGCCATTATCCGCTATTCTGAAGTCATTTTCGCCATTATCGTTGGGTACATCGCGTTCGATGAGCACTATTCCCAGCAAAGTATTCTGGGTATGGTGTTGATTTTTACCGGCCAGCTATTGTCGTTTCGCCGACGGGCCCGGCCTGCTGACAACGCAAAACAACTCGACCTCTAACATCATGAAAAAACGCTATCAACTCATTCTTGTATTCGTCGTTTTTGCGATCATCACCTACCTCGACCGCAACTCCATTTCGTCAGTAGGAGACGATATCACCCGCGAGCTGGGCCTGTCTGACCAGCAGTGGGGCATGGTTATGTCGGCGTTTTCGCTGGCCTACGGAGCTTTTGAAATTCCAACCGGTTTGCTGGTCGACCGGGTAGGACCGCGTAAGACTCTTTTCCGCATTGTGCTCTGGTGGTCGGTTTTTACGCTGCTGACGGGTCTGGCTACGGGCTTTTACTTCCTGCTGATCGTTCGGTTTTTGTTCGGAGCAGGTGAAGCGGGTGCGTTTCCGACCGTATCGGTAGCCATTGCCCGATGGTTCCCATCGATCGAGCGGGGCCGTATGCAGTCGATTGTCTGGATGGGTAGCAGGATGGGCGGAGCCATGGCACCGATTATGTCGATCCAGCTAGCCGAAAGTTTCGGTTGGCGGGGCGTGTTTTACCTGTTTGGCGGATTGGGGCTGCTCTGGGCGGCTTACTGGTTTTGGTGGTTCCGCGACGAACCCCGCGACATCCATGGAATCACCCCCGACGAAATCATCGAAATCGAAGCCAGTCGTAGCGTAAAGGCCGTATCACACAAGCTACTTTCCTGGAAAATGGTTTTCGGTAACTCCAGCATCTGGGCGCTGATGGGTATGTATCATTGCCTGCTTTATGGCGCTTATTTCTACATGTCGTGGATGCCCAAATATTTGCAAAACGGGCGGGGCATTCCCAAATCACAGTTGGGATGGATGGTATCGCTTCCGTTTATATTAGGGATGTTCGGCTGTCTGGCTGGTGGATTTGCCTCCGATTATTTCACCAAAAAACGGGGACTGACCTTTGGTCGTCGCTACGTGGGTATGTTTGGGCTGGTCATGGCGGGAATCTGCATGATTGCCGGTTCATTGACTAAAGATAGCAGCATCGCCATTGTACTGCTGGGGCTGGGGCTGGCTTTTAAAGACTTCACGCTGCCCGTGTCGTGGTCGGCAGCGACTGACATTGGTGGGCAACATGCCGGGGCGGTATCGGGTACGATGGGCCTGGCCGGACAGTTGGGATCGGCCATTATGGCTACTGCCTTCGGTTTCATCTTACACGCCACCGGGAGCTACGAAATTCCGGTTCAGCTGATCGGCGGCATCGTTATCGTGGGCGGTCTGCTGTGGTTCAGGATCGACGCCAGCCAGCAACTCCGCGACGAACCGGAATCAACCATAAAGCCAAAAGAAATTGTTGCCTGATACCACCCTATCATAAACGAAAAGCGACCTGAAATTCAGGTCGCTTTTCGTTTATTTTGTCGTAAGCAACTCGTCGATCAGATCAGGCGAACCTACATACAGTACCAAACGCTGGTGCAGATCTGTTGGAGCAATGTCGAGAATGGCCTGCCTGCCGTCGGTTGCTTTTCCGCCAGCCTGTTCGGCAATGAACGCCATCGGGAAGCACTCGTATAGCAGCCTGAGTTTACCTCCCGGTGATTTGCACGTAGGCGGATAAAGGTAAATACCGCCTTTGATTAGATTTCGGTGAAAATCAGCCACCAGCGAGCCAATGTAGCGACCTGTCATCCGGCGTTGCCTGCACGTATTCAAATACGTCTGGATCTTATCCGGGTATTCCGCTACGTTCCCCTCGTTGCACGAAAAAATCGAACCCGTCCGGGGCTGCTTCATATTGGTGTGAGAAAGAATATACTCGCCCAGCGACTGATCGAGTGTAAAACCGTTGACACCCTGCCCGGTCGTAAATACCAGAATGGTCGATGAGCCGTATAGTACGTACCCGGCCGCCACCTGCTGCCGTCCACCCTGAAGTAAGTCGGCAAGAGTAGGCACGGAGCCAATAGGCGATAATCGGCGGTAGATCGAGAAAATCGTTCCAATAGAAACGTTAACGTCGATATTGGAGGAGCCATCCAGCGGATCGATGGCTACGACGTACTTACCGTTGAGGTTGCCCGTCAGAATTATGTCATCTTCTTCTTCCGAAATAATGGCGCAGACTTCACCCCCATTTTTGAGCGCACGGATAAACCGAATGTTAGCAATGACGTCGAGTTTTTGCTGCGATTCGCCCTGCACGTTGTCGGTTCCGGCAGCACCCGTCACATCGATCAGTCCTGCCCGGTTAATTTCACGGTTAATAATCTTGCTGGCCAGCGCAATGTCACGCAACAACTGCGACAGTTCTCCCGTAGCAAACGGAAATGCACTCTGTTCGCTCAGGATGAAGCGATCCAGGGTGGTGCCAACCGGAAGAGCCAGGTCCGGTTGGGCAGATTGCGCTGCTACGGGTACTACTGTATCTATAAAGGTAATCATACGGTAGCTGTCGGAGCGTTGGTAATGGATTTCCGTTTAGAAATAAACAGATTATTCAGATGGTCGGCTTTCATGTCGTAAGCTGCTGGGTCGGCCCATGTCTGGCGTGGGTTCAGAATTGTTGCCGGTACGCCGGGGCAGGCGGTCGGCATAGCCAGGCCGAATACCGGATGTATTGCAAAGGGGCTGTTTGTCAACGTGTTTGTCAGAGCGGCCCGGATCAGGGCACGGGTGTGAGCCAGTTTCATACGCTGCCCGATGCCAAAACTACCACCGGTCCAGCCGGTATTGACGAGCCATACATTCACGTTATGCCGACGGATTTTATCACCCAGCATATGAGCGTACTGGCTCACATGCAAAGGCATAAAGGCAGCGCCGAAACAAGCCGAGAACGTAACCTCTGGTTCGGTAACGCCCATTTCTGTACCCGCCACTTTCGCCGTGTAGCCCAGTATGAAATAATCCATCGCCTGTTCGGGCGTCAGTCGGGAAATAGGTGGAAGCACACCAAAAGCATCGCAGGTCAGGAAGAAAATATTCCGGGGATGCGTACCTACCGACGGCTCGACGGCATTGTCGATGAAGGAAATCGGGTACGACGTGCGCGTGTTCTGTGTCAGTGTCGTGTCGGTATAGTCGACAACGCGCGAGTTGCGGAGCGTACGGGTGTTTTCCACAATCGATCCGTAGCGGATAGCGTCGAAAATCTGCGGCTCCTGTTCCCGGGTCAGATCAACGACTTTAGCGTAACAACCCCCTTCGAAATTGAAGATACCCGCATCGCTCCAGCCATGTTCATCATCGCCAATCAGGCCACGTTCAGGATCAGCCGACAGTGTGGTTTTACCTGTACCCGACAGCCCAAAAAATAAGGCTACGTCTGTTGGATCGCCCAGATCGACGTTCGCTGAGCAATGCATAGGCAGTATGTTCTTATGCGGCAGCAGGAAGTTAAGTGCCGAGAAAACACCTTTCTTGATTTCGCCCGCGTAGCCCGTACCACCAATCAGAATAACCCGTTTGGATAGATTCAGTATGGCAAAATTGCTGCCACGGGTCTGGTCTTCATCCGGAATCGCCATAAAGTCAGGAATTGCCAGTATCGTAAAGTCGGGCTCAAAATCGACCAGCTCGTCATCTGCCGGGCGCAGGAACATATTGCTACAGAACAGATTATGCCAGGCCGACGTGGTCAGTATACACAGTTTCAATTGGTGAGCCGGATCAGCACCGGCCAGTGCGTAGCGCACAAAAACAGGATGATATTCCACATAATGGCGCATACGGCGGTGAAGCTGATCGAATCGTTTTTCGTCAAACGGAATATTCACCGTCCCCCAGTCTACCTTCATATCGGTCAGGCTGTCGCGCACGATATACCGGTCTTTGGGCGACCGGCCCGTGTAGCGTCCTGTAGCGCACATCAGCGCGCCGGTGTTAGTCAGTACGCCCTCACCCTGACGCAGCGCGTACTCAACCAGTTCAGTTGGTGAAAGTTGAAAATGAACTTCTTTACTCGTCTGCACACCCAGAAATTTCAGGGCCTTTTCGTTGGGCAATGTGTGCACTGACTGGGGGCGACGAACAACTTTAGCGACCATAGAAGCAGGAGTTTCGGTGAATAAATCGTTTACCCGACAAATATAATTAGCGATCATTATAAAAAAAGCGAATGTTCGCTAAAATATTTTCAATCGCTAAAAATTCTTTATTTCTCAACGTATTCTCTGCGAATAGCTATTTTTGCAGTATGACAACCGACCGGGAGAAAGTAAGGCTCATTTTTGGCCTGAAAATCAAGCAGCTACGTAATGATCTGGGCTTATCGACCTATGAACTCGCCGACCGAACAGGTTTATCACCATCGTACCTGAACGAAATAGAAAAAGGGAAGAAATACCCGAAGACCGAGAAGATATTTGCTTTAGCCAAAGCACTCAATAGCAATTATGATACCCTTGTATCGCTTCAGGTCAGCAAGTCGCTGGAACCGGTTGTAGAACTACTTAACTCCAACATACTGACCGAATTACCATTAGATCTGTTCGGTATTGAGCCAGGCTATTTTCTAGAAGTGATGGCCACTGCCCCGGCGAAGCTGAGCGCATTTATCAATACACTGATCGAAATCGGGCGGAATTACGATCTGAGTGTCGAGCAGTTTTATTTTTCGGCCCTACGGACATACCAGGCCATGCACAATAATTATTTCGAGGAACTCGAAAAGCAGGCAGACACCTTCCTGACCGATTACCCGCGGCCTGAATTGCCCGGCCAGTATGGCAACTGGCTGATTCGGGTTCTGAATGAGGTATATGGCTGCACCGTCGATTTTTACGACGAAACCACGCAGCCTGCTCTGATGTCGCTTCGATCGGTCTACCTGCCAGAACAACAAAAGTTGCTTGTAAACAGCGAATTATCCATTGAACAACAAGTCTTTACGCTGTCGCGGGAAGTAGGTTATCACTGGCTCGGACTAACCATCCGACCGCTCGAATCATCTGTACTGGAAGCCAGATCGTTCGATGAAGTGCTGCATAACTTCCAGGCGTCTTACTTCGCCCGCTGCATTCTGATTCCCCGGCAGCAGCTACTCGACAAACTAAGGATAATGGTGCAGCAACCCGATTGGGACAACGAACGAATGCTACAGATGCTGGCTCAGTTTACAGTGACGCCGGAGATGTTTCTGCTGCGGGTTACCAATCTACTATCGGGTTATTTCGGGCTAAATAATTTGTTTTTTCTGCGCTTCAATCAGTTACTCAATGGCCGGTTTATTATGGCCAAGGAATTGCACTTGAGCAAGTTGCATACGCCACATGGCATCGCCCGCGACGAACATTATTGCCGCAGACAGATGTCGGTAACGATTCTGAACGAACTTCGTCAGCTTCAGGAATCGGGGCAGTGGGATGGACAACCTATCTGCCGGGCGCAGCGCATTTCATTCGTGACCAACAACACGACGTATTTTGTCTTTTCGATCGCCAAATCGTCGCCCCCCACCCCTGATAATAGCAGCATTAATATTGGCTTTCCCATCGACGAAACGCTGCTCGAGAAGATCCCCTTTATCGGCGACCCGAAGTTACCAACCGTTCAGGTAGGCGAAACTTGTGAGCGTTGTCCTATCGCTGACTGTACCGTGCGGGCCGCCCCCCCGACTGTACTGTCGCACCAGCAACGGATGAAGACTATTCAGGCTACAATCGAGCAACTCCGTGCGGCATCGTCTGGCAAATGAGTTATTTCAAAATAGAACGAGCCGTGACGGAGCGTGCTGATAAGGGCGGTATTAATTTTAGGCAATGCTTTCTTAATTTCTCTGGCTTTGGCCTGAAACACTAACTAGTTCTTCTTTTAATACCCTGATAAGCAATATAGTGCAGGTTAGAAAGGCAACAAAAGGTATGATGTAGAACAAAGCTCGTTCATTTATATGCCCCACGCTTGCGTAATAGTTTATTTGCTGATACCCTGCCAATAAAGCATCAGCATAAAGAACTACAAAGGGAGTTATTAGCTTCGCGTTAAGAGCCATTTTTTTTTGCAAGATCAGCACCCATAGATAAAGCCAGCATAATACAAATAAGCCAGAAATGATTTTTGTTACCCCTGCCCCAGCAAAAACTCCCATTAATCCCCATATGATGATAGGCAGATTCCATTTGTCATCATATTCATGTATCTCTAAAAACGATAGTATGCATAGGAGAATAAGAATTCTTGGCTTGAGGTAAAACCAATCATATTCAACGATTCTCTGAGTTTTCATGCAGCGAATTACAATTATAGTAGTCTCCTTTCATAAAAAAGCATACACTTCATTACAGATTAATTCAAAGCTCCATTATAGAGTTGAGATAATTCTCTTTTATATTGTGATTTAAGAAATTTACCTTTTATGGCAAAGAAGTAAATCCTCCAACTCAAATCGAATTTGAGGTTCTAATAAACAATTGTTTAACGGCCTTTTTTTCTCAACAGAATAGCAAAATAGCTCACCTATGAACAAGCTATTTTGCTATTCTTATTGATACGATCAGCGTCAAAATGGTATTTTAAATAGATGATATAAAGAGTACATAACAAGTACAGAAATTCCCGCAATTAAAGTCGATGCAAAAACTATTTTTTTTCCTTCCGATCGATCAAAATCCTCCTTTAATAAAACAAACAAATAGCTTACTATAGAGTAGGATAAAAGTATAAGAGAGCAAATAGACAAATCCCGAATTAGCTTTGGAACATTCGTTATCGGCGATCTTGCAAGTACATATAACGATAATATAAAAAGTAAAAAGAATGATAGCAATAAAGAGTCTCTAGCTATTCGCTGAAATATATTTTTAAATAAACTTAATGAAGCGATAACTAACGTTAAGACTTCAGTAAATATAACGTACTGAAACTTAAAATGATCATTGGTAAAAGTAACAACTAGTAAGACCAGAATTGCACTCAAGCTCACTGAACCCCTAAGTATACTGGATAAAGTCATTTTCATAGCTAGTACGGCGTGGCAAATCTAACTATTAATTTAGTTAAACCTACTAACTGTCATACATTATTTAAAAGTTGCATCCATTAACACAATCCGCAGAAGTCAAATAATTGCAAAAATCTTTATCCATACTAGTCATTTTGCATTGAACCATTGTGCTTAAATTCCTCGTTTGACCTGTTTAGGTTTGAAGCATTATTGATGAGTGAATAACTCTATAATACAGGTGTTCCTCCCAGGCGGCAACGTAAGCATTTCAAATTTATTCGGGGTCAATAAATCACGGGTCAATAAGTACCGGCCATCATTGACATATAATAGTTGGCGCAGTGTATGGAAGTCAGCAGTAGTATTTCTTTATTTAAAAAAGACTCAAAACGATCGGATGTTTGGATCTGATATTCATAATTCAGGTTGCTCCATTTCAGATGTGGCTTCATGACTAATAGTTCAGTTTCGTCCTGGTCTATGAGGCTAAAAGATTCGTTAAAAACACCTTGGTGCCTAAAAATATATTCTTTCTCAATGTCATTATAATAGGTTTGTAGGGCAATACTTCCATTCCAGTTCATGGAGAATTTCAGCAGCACAGTGTCGTTGTATTTAAGTTCAATGGTTGATCCCCAAAATCCCTTTGGAATAAGCTGATAGGTCGAATAGTTCGCCAGTTCGATTGAAGCAGTAAACTGAAACCAGTTTTTGTAGGAAAGTTTCCCAATCGATTCATTGCCCTGCGTCAACTCAAACGATAATGAGTTGTTTGATTTTGCCTGATATTCGGCTATAAGAGTTTTCATTGTCGAACGTGTTTAACTGGTCTGAGTAATTGAAAGGCTGCAGCTATCGCCACAAAGCCTGGGATGGCCTTCTGCCGTTTCGGTATGAAATTTCCATTATTTTTGATTGTAAAGTCAAGGTTGCACCTTTATTTAGTTGTGTGCAGCGATGCTTACACAGACTTACACAGCTGTTTTTGTCGATAACAACGTGTGTAGTCCCTCTATTTTGGCGCTTTCTTATCGGCCGTAGCGATTCATTTAATTTGTTTTATGGTTACCGACCGCCTGCTATTTGAAAAATTGTGGAACGAAGTCCTGCGCCAGTATTTTCGGGAAGAATTAGAGCTGGAATTCAATGGTCCTGAGAACCCACCTGCTCCCATGAATCAGGTGTTGGGTAACATGCGCAATGCCAAAGGGGAGGAAATATGGGCCAAATTTAGCCCCTACCTCGGTAAAAATCGGTTGCCGGACTATGTCGCCCTGAAAACAGGACACCGATTCAGTGGAAGCAATTACCGGAATCATTATGATAATCTCATTAAGAAAAAGGCCGATATTAATGCCAATCCAGAGTTCTTTCTGGCACTGGCAAAAACGCTGGGTTATCCCGATTTTAACGCGTATAAAAATGTCTATGAGTCAGACCTGAATTCAGTACAAAATGAAAAAGAAAAAGCTGATGCTGACGCGGCACGAACCATTCAAAGCCTGACGGCAATCAATCAACGTCTCTGGATTCACGTACGTTGGCTGAAAGTGATTGCTATCGGAACGGTTGGTATGCTGGTGATACTAAGTTGGCTATTATTCACTAAACAGCCCTCCGCCATTCCCAAAGGGCACATCATTCGAAAAAGAGCGCATATTTCTACGTTGGCCAAAGGCGTCATAGGTAATTGGTACAGCTACAATCGTACGTATGAAGCCCGGGGAAAAACGGATGACTATATTTTCAATCGGATAGCCTGGGCTATAGCATCTGATAAAGACGGTTATCTCACTTTCGAACGCTACTGGAAAGCCATGGAATTCGCCGGCTGGATTGAATTTATCGATGGCGCTATTCCCCAGCTCCATTTTTTCATGAGTGTTTACCAAAATGGGAATGGCCGAAAAGATGCCATTGGTTATCGGCATTTCAATTGTGGCATATGGGGTGAAAACCACGATTGGCTTCGAACGGATACGCTAATCTGCGTTTGCACGACCTACGATTTTAGGGCTAGTAGTCTGGGCGAGCCATTAGCCAGTCGTGAATTACTCATTCGACAACCCGGCATTTCGTTTGATTCTCTCAAAAATGGGACTGCCAGCCTGACAATTCAGAATATGAATTGGTTAGATAAAATCTTACCAAAGCAGAATAGTTATATTTTTCAAAAGCCTGGCAAATTTGAGTAGTACCCCTCCCGGATAGGACAGAATTGATCGCTGATCAATTCGTTAAGGAAATCTATCGGCCACTGGTGCGGTTGTGCTTCCGGATGGCAAATGAAACAGTATAAACTTATTCACGGATCATTGAGTAGTTCATTGGCAAGTGCAACGCGGACCCCGCGTTTGAATTACCTCGTGCTACTGATTATTATTCTCCATATTTTCCTGGAGTATAAACTTGTATGACCGTTTCTAATGTAGACCTTCGGCTAATCGTGCCGTTTAAAACGTTCATGCCTGTGGTTAGTGCCAAAACCAGATGGAGATCGCTCTGGTGTTTCCTGGGCTTCATCGCCTGCCTGTTCGTCGTAGCCCAGGCTCAAGCACAGGCCAAATCGACAACGGCTTCCTATCACGTTTTCGGACGTTGTCATGATTATGCTACAGCGCTTGGCTTGAAAGCCAGCCTTGTCGCGGTGACTCAGCAAGGTCGTTCGAAACTAGCGGAATGCCAGCCATCAGGTGATTTTGATGTTTTACTGCCTACCTCTGCCACTCACTTAACTATTGAGATGAAAGGGTATCAACCGGTTACCATACCTGTTCATTTTACAACGGACATTCCACCAAAGGCTCGGTTTAATATAGGCAATTTAACAGCTATGGCCAAAATAGGCTCACCACCGATACCTCCCGACAAAGGCGCTCTACTGGCTCTATTTTTTTCCATGCCTGATAGCCTGACGATAAAGTATCACTTAACCAGTCTGACTAAACCATCGAGTCATTTGCAGGCGACTATTGCCTATAAATCGCCGATAAGCCGATCGTTTCCAATTGCGCCCGATGACTATATAACCACCATATCAACGCTCGATAATCGTTTGTTTCTCAGCGAAAAAATGACCGTCAGGCCGGGTGCTACGTTTAAGGCGGTTAAGGCCATGAAGCCTGCTGAAGTAAGTACATTAAATGAGGCCGCACCCAACACATACACCGCAACTGAACTCGCTTTAAGCATTAATATTCTCTATTTCGATCAAAGCAGTCATATACTACGGCCGGGGGTCAAAGTAGCGTTGGATTCACTAGCGCATCGATTGGTAAAGCAGCCAAACCTGGTAGCAACGGTGACTGGTTACACGGACAATGTAGGAAAACGCGAATTGAATCTGGTTCTAGCGGAGTACCGGGCAAAAGCAGTGGAGAATTATTTAAAAGAGCGCGGTGTCCCTGCTAACCAGATTAAGGCCAGTTGGGAAGGCCCCGATACAAAGGCATCGGCAGAAGCTTCAGAGGCCGTAAAAACAATCAGCAGACGTGTGGTTATCCAGCTTTCTCCCAGGTAATATGATCAAAGCCTGACTTAAAACCAGACGTATACTTTTACCATATAATTATCTAATATTCAATGATATATAAAGAAAAAAGTGTAGAAACGACTTAGTAAACCGAAGAAGTGGGAATATGCTCAGCTTTCGAAAAGGCTGATCGGTAACTGGCTTCAATCTGCGGCAGTTCAGCGCTCTTACCCTGAAGGCTAAGGGCTTTGTGAAGGCCTACTAAAGACCAGCCATTACCGGGATGATGAACCAGATCCTGGCGGTATACTTCTTCAGCTTCTCTTGCCTTTTTCATGCCAAGCCAGTAAGCACCTAAAAATTGCCGGGCTGGTAAAGGCCAGTCACTAGGCTCCGTGTAGATTAGTTGATCTTCCAGGCTGATCGCTTTATTCAGGCTTACGACAGCCTGCTCATATTTTTTGTCGGCAAAAAGGATGGAGGCTTCCAAAATATGATTAGCAATTTGGGCCACTGGAAGCGGGGCATTGAAAGGAATACGTCGCTTTTCAAGAATGGGGTCTTTTAATCCGTCAACAAGAAGTTGCTGCTCTTGCTGGGCTTCAGCGATTTTTCCGGTACCCACCAGAGCCATTCCCCGTGAGAAATGATCGAGAAGGGTTGCATAACCCCAGTCTCCGGCTGGCTTCTCCGACGCTAAAATCTCATTCCATTTACCTAGTCTGACCAGCGTTAGCGATGGCAGCATATACAGATATTGATCGTAGGTATTCCCGGCGACAGGAGAGACTGATTTGCGACACCGGAGGGCATCCCTTAGACCGGTTTCGTACATACCCCCGCTCAAGGCACAATAGGTTTGTACCGCAAAATAATGCGGTGAATGTTTCACCAGGCCAAGATTTGCTGCCAGCGAATCATACTTTAACAGATTGACATCTGCCTTGTCATTGACAATCACTCCTTCGGCAAAAAGCCCATTCCGCTGGTATTCATGACTCGCCATGTGAACCATATGTGCAACCCCCGGAAGCTGGTTTTTTAGTTTATCGGCATTGGCCAGGGCCACCTGTGGATTTTTAGATGCCTCGGTCAGGTGGATATGATAATGTAGAGCGGCCGGATGATCCGGGTATTTTTTAAGCACATTTTCACTAATGTCTACTACTTCCTGAGTCCAGGCCTTAGGCTTACCATCGCTAGTCCAAAAATCCCAGGCATGGATCAACATGATGGCGTCCACATAGAGCATTTTAATATCCGGATCGTCAAATTCGGCTACTAACTGTTTGGTTGCTGACGCATAAGCCTGATTGAGTTCTTTCCGGTTGGCATCGGCCGGATCAGACGAATAGCGGGTATTCATCACCTGAATCAGCCTTTTCTCTTTCGGACTGGCGCGATCGGCGAGTTCGTTCATGCGTGTCAGAATAGCGGGCATGCCTGGCGGAACGGTGTAGGTATGAGCCGCATTATAATAAGGCCCGCCCGCCAATGCCTGCCCCCACCACGCCATTGAACAATTGGGATCCTGACGGGACACTTCTTTAAAAGAAGCCATAGCTTCCTTCATATGGTAGCTGTAATACATCGTCAGGCCCTGATCAAAATAGAACTGCGCACTATCGGTAGTCGTCGAAATCTTGTAGGAATAATTTCCCCAACCCGGTAGTGGAACCATGAACTTGCCGTTTTCCATCGGATTGACGATACCATCGGACCCAGATCCGCAAAGCACTATACTATTATTACGTTCCAGAACTGGTCTACGCGCTGAATTAAAGACAAATAAGGTCGTTAAAAGGACAGCAACTAAAGTTATCCGGACTGTTTTTCGACGCTTCATACTAGCCTGATTTTATGAATATAGCCTTACTAACTAGTGCTGGCCGCAACGGCGGACCGTGCTTCCGAGCGAAAGTCCTGGTTTTATGGCCTTGAATTTCCAATATGTAAGGTACATACTGGCCTTAAGAATGTGTTAAGACTTTTATTAAGTGGAAGCCGTTTATACGCTTTTTTAGATTAACCTGACTTATACACGCTCTACTACTCACTAACATCAACAAAAGCTAAGTAACTGATTTTCAGTTCACCAATTGGCTATTTATGAATCAATTAATTTTCCAGACCAATACGTATAGCTTCTTCTACTGGCGTGTAGCCCACTTCTGAGCCCGTAATCATCAACTCATTACGGAGCAATAAGGGCGGCTGGGCTAAAAATCTTGGCTCTTTGCCCCGGTGAGGCTGAGCTGCATGAACCAAAAAAGGATGACACAGATAAACCGTGCCTGCTTTCCCAATGGCCATTGTTTCATTTCTTTGGGGTAATTGCTCCAGTTTACCGGCAAGTTCCATAAAAGAAAGTCCTGCTTCTCCTGCTTCCGCCAGTAATCGGGCGACATCCAGATGCGACCCCGTACGGATTCGGGTGGGGCATCATCTTTCGTACTATCCGAAAACAGAAACAACATGAGTAAAGCACGACCTTTTGATCGCACATTAATACGCCATTCTAAATAGTTGGCAGGATTAGCTCCCGGAAAACTGGCATCTACATGCCAGCCCGTATCATCTGGCTCATCATTTGACGGAAAACGGACAGGAAACGTACCCATACTTTTACAGGAAATCCACTTTCCGAAGCCGACTAACTGGTCAAATGCACGATGAAGCACGTCCGTATTAGCCGCCCGAACAAAAGGCTCCTGGGCGTACATGCCAAGTCGTATTACGGGTTTTGTCCAGGTACCAGGGTTGTTAGGATCGCAGGGCAAGTTTTGCCAAAGAATGTCCCTCACTTCTTGCGCATTCTCTTCAGAAAATGCGTTATCGATGCGGATAAACCCATCATGAACAAATTGTTCAATTTGTTGTTTAGTCAAACCTTCCAGCATGGCTTTGTAGCTAAATGAAATTAGGATCCCCCGCTCAGGGTCGTCAGCGGTGTGTCACTGCACGGCGGGCCCTGGTTATTTTAGAGCGTCATGGTTAACCACCGTCGTCCGCGATTGCGGTGTCACGGCTTGAAGCGAAAGCCCTGATACGATTAAGATTGCCGTTCGCTAAATAGTTTATAGTTAGCATGGCAGATTTATTTTATTGACATTCAGTACCGTAGTTGATTTAGCCATAAAGGTGTAACTGTTTTATTACTAACTAATACACATAGCCTCATGCTTACCTGCTTAACTATCTTCACGTACTCTTAACTGTAGGAATCGGCGATCTTAAGAATAGGCCAGTTTATCTATTCATCAAATTTTATAAAAACACAAACCAGATGAAAGGTTTACGTGCTTTATACTGTCTGTTAGTTCTTACGCTGCCAGCAAGAGCGCAGGTTAAGGATGCAGGAGAACCCAAAGAGAACACTCAGTATATTGATACATTAGCCTTATCAATGGGCAGTATTCCAGAAAAGCTAATCAAAATCCATGAGAATATTTACATTATCTCGCCCAATGGAATTGCCGGTAATACTGGGGTATTTGTGGGCGATAACGGAGTATATCTGATCGATAATCAGTGGTCTGTACTTGCCAACAGGATTAAGCAACTCCTACAGACCATTACGTCTAAACCCATCAAGGCAATTATTAATACCCATTATCATTTCGACCATACCAACGGCAATATTGCTTTTGGTGCTGAAAAGATTCCGATTGTCGCCCACGCCAACACCCGGCTTCGCATGATGGCTAAACAAGTGATTCGTGGTCACGTATACGAAGTTCAACAGCCCTATCCCGCTCAGGCACTTCCTACCATAACCTTTACCGATAAGGCCGAATTTCATGAAGGCAATGAAACCATTGAGTTGTTGTACTTCAAAAATGCCCACACCGATGGCGATGCAGTAGCCCATTTTAAACGGGCAGATATCTATCATACTGGTGATATTTTCGTCACCTACGGCCTACCCGTGATTGATGAAGACGCAGGAGGTACTATTTTTAGCATGATTGAAGCCGTTGATACGCTATTAGCTCGTGCGGACGATAATACCCGGTTTATTCCCGGACATGGTCCACTGTGTTCCAAAAAAGAATTACTTGTCTATCGAAACGTACTAGCTTTCATTCGCGATCAGGTTATGATCTTATACAGAAAGGGAAAACCATTGGCAGAAATCATAAAAGAAACCAAGGCCAAACTAGACCCAAACCTTTCTGTGACAAGTCAGGAAAAGTTCATTGCACAGGTGTATCGAATGGCGCAAAGCCATATTAAGTCCCGAGCAAAACGCGAATAGGTATGTTGAATAATTAGTTAATAATCCTACGTTTTATATAGAAATGGCCAATAAGCAACTTACATAAATAATTCTTATTCATACTAGCCATAATAATACAGTAATAGAAAGAATATTAACTTGCTATCAGGCAACTAAATTGAACTTTCCTGAGCATCATATAGTCAATCGAAAAGCCACGTCAACCCAGGTCCTGATAAATACAAAAACAAAAAGAAGCAATTATGAAATTTACTAAAATAGTTCCGAATGTGTTTTACACGGACATTAACGACGCTTTAAAATTATTCGTCAATTGTCTTGAATTTACTATCGAACATAATGAATTAGGTACCGGCAATCCATTTTGTGTGATTGAAAAAAATGGGTTACGTATTAATCTTTTTGAAAACGCGGAGTTAGCTCAAGAACATAATCCTGAATTTAGATTAGTAACCGATGATATCGAAGAGGCTTACCAAAAGATAACATCTTCCTATCCTGAGTTTCTTCATCCCAATCTAAATAAAATTACACTTAGGCCCTGGGGAGCGAAAGAATTTGCTTTAATCGATAAGCAACTTGGTTTAATTATTCAACAATGGTAAACTATGTGTCACGACTTCAGTTGACACGGCTTCCCGTAGCACAAGGCGTTTTAGAAGCGTGAATAGCTATTCGGTACGACAAAAAATGCAGTATTAACCACTCTTTTCTTTCGTATTCTCGTTACGACAATTCAGAATTATGTATGAGAGAAAAACCAGAAATTATAAAGGCGGTAACATGAGATTGCTCTAAGATTTTTACAAGAGCACTTAGTTAGACAATGCTCTTCGCTCACATTCGAGCCAGCCTGTCACCGATACCTCTTTGAGCAACATATAGGAACCCTGTATGCTGAATTTGTCTTCCTGATTGGAAATCGGCTTCAATCGATCTTGGCCACCTTCGCCAAGAATAAAAGCAATCGGAATAACATAATTTCCGGCATATTTAGGGTCCTGGTTGGGCAGAATATGCCAAAGGCGATCTACTTCTTGCTTACGTGATTCATCTGTAGGGTCAAGATTGACAACGGCCACATCTCGCTTTCTCTTTGCCGTCTTAGCACATCGATAACAACAGAACGCTGAATCTATTCTGATGGCACGTCCTCTCTGATGGCACGTCCTCATTTTACGTGACTCTTTTGCCACTTCTTCACTTCCCGTTTGCTCATTTCCTGTTCAATAATAGATTCAGGATGCTCAGACAGGTATGGCTTTCGAGGCTCTAACCGTCCAGCTTTCTGCTCATCCTTGAGCCAGAATCGAACCGGTATATAGGCCCAATACTGCTTCTGATCGGTGGGCTGACCGTTTTTGATCACAGGAGCTTCGTAATTATAATGCACGGCAAACCGCACATGCGGTCCAAAATCGTAATTTTCACCCCCAACAATACCCAGTGGGGTGCCCGCTTCGACAAACTGACCCGGCTCAACAAAAATACTTTTCGGCCGGAAAACAGTGTAGGTGGCAAAGCTACAGTCGGCATGATTGATCTCGACCTTATTGTCGTCGCGGTGAAAGCTCAGATGAGTCCCGATGGGCGCGGCATCCCTGACCACCGCTGATACCATTCCCCGGCGAGCCGCAAACACGGTGTCTCCACTATTCATTTTAATGGCCAGCGAATACCAGTCCTTGGGCTCTGCCTGACCGGCATAGAGTTTACCGATATAAGCTAATTCGCTTACAATGACCCGTTTTCCCGGACTAGCTGGCAGCAGATAAGCCATTGTCGTATCGGCTTTAGGTCGTTTACAGCCCTTTATGAAATTAAATGTATATCGAAACGAACTTGGTTGATTGGATTGAGGCTGTAGCTTAAAAAGAGACTGCTGCCCCGGCCTAACCTCTGTCTGGTAAGGTAGCGTTGCTGAGGAACGCATCCCGTTCAATTCGGTGAATGTAATGGTTATGGTGTAGGGGCAGAAGGCAGTATTACGACTGTAAAAGGCATACGCCCCTGTGTTATCTTTTTCATAAAATACCTCAACTGGCGATTGGGCGTTGGCTCTAGCGAAAAGCAAAAGGGTTAGGCCGATGAGTGTGAGCAGGCGAATCATGGCAAAATTAGAATAAGCGGTTTTGGGTGGAGCAAAGCGAACGAAAATAAGATTTTTTTGTAATCCCTTAGTCGCGATTTAGGCGTCATAAACAAACATATCCTGGGTGCTACCGGCAGGTATACTGGAAAAAGCACTAGATACTAATAAGACATCATCCAAAGCGGCCTGGTATCAGTACATTTTTTTGCAATGTATGTATTATAAACAATAGTGTTACAAATTTTAGTAAACTTGGGGCTAAGCAAAAGGTATGTATAATGGGAAATAGAGGTAATTTATTGAATTTCAATCACTTGAACCGACTTTTCTGGAAGGCAAAGCTAAAGCGCACAAATTCAATAATCTGAGCACTTTTTTGTTTGATTCGTATCCGAATTTGTAATGGATTAATCTCAAAAGTTGCGGGGCAGCCTGGACTAAGTCTATAACTGCGTAGGCTAATAAAGAAAGAATTCGCTGTTTCGCGCCCCAGGAAATTGATATCAACAGCCTCTGTTTTGGCCTTAACTGATTCAGTCCGACCATAATCCAATCCTATTAAAATTAGGATACCATGAATATAATTGATAGCCTTATGAAGGGGGTATACTATTTTTACAGAATATCACTTGAATAGTGACGAATCCTCTCAGTCAAATGAAATTTGGACTAACTCTATTAGCGCTGACTATCCTGATGACAGCTTTTGCACCTGACGTCGATCTGGTCGATTCCGCGACAAATCCGTTCTTTAGCCCCTACAACACGCCGTTTGGTGTTCCACCCTTCGATCAGATAAAGCCCGAGCATTTTGAGCCAGCGATTGAGGAGGGTATTCGGCAGCAAACAGCCGAAATGGCAACCATCACCAAACAGACAGCGGCCCCAACTTTTGCCAACACCATCGAAGCGGTTGAAGCCAGTGGTGATTTGCTCCGTCGGGTCAACATTGTTTTGGGTAATCTCAACGGGGCTAATACCAATGATCAATTACAGAAAATTGCCCAGACGGTAGCCCCCAAACTAGCCAAACACAGTGACGATGTAATGCTCAATCCGCTGTTATTTAAGCGGGTGAAAACCGTTTATGAAGATCGCAGCAAGCTCAAACTATCGGGCGATCAACTGCGGCTGCTGGAAAAGATGTACAGGAACTTTGTGAGGAACGGTGCGGCATTGACCCTTGATAAGCAGGACCGCCTGCGGCAAATTAACGGCGAACTGTCTGTACTGACACTGAAGTTTGGCCAGAATCTGCTGGCTGAAAATAATGCATATACGCTGGTCATCGACAAAGCTGAAGATCTGAGTGGTTTGCCCGCTTCAGTCGTAGCTGCAGCCGCTGAGGAAGCCAGGAAGCGAAATCTGGCAGATGGCAAGTCGGCTCAACAGTGGGTGTTCACTCTGCAAAACCCAAGCATTATGCCGTTTTTGCAATATGCTGACAACCGGAGCCTGCGTGAGAAAATTTTCCGGGCCTACCTCGAACGAGGCAATCACAATGACGAGCATGACAACAAGGCAATCATGGCAAACATGGTGGCACTACGGGCCGAAAAAGCCCAGTTGCTGGGTTACGACAACCATGCCGCTTACGTGCTGGAAGAAAGTATGGCCCAAACCCCGGAGAAAGTAGCCCAATTGTTGAATCAGCTTTGGTCGGCAACCGTCCCCGTTGCCAGGCAGGAAGCCGCCGACTTGCAGGCGATGATGGACAAAGAAGCGGTTTCGGACCGGAACAAAGGCGAGAAACTGGCCAGCTGGGACTGGCGCTATTATGCCGAGAAACTACGTAAAGAAAAGTTCGCCCTCGACGAGCAGGAATTACGACCCTACTTCTCCCTGGAAAGTGTGCGGGAGGGTATTTTCACGCTTACCAACCGGCTCTATGGCCTGCGCTTCGAGCGTCGTACCGACGTGCCGGTGTACCATCCAGATGCTATGGCGTATGAGGTCAAAGAGGCAGATGGGCGACATCTGGGGTTGATCTATATGGATTTTTACCCAAGAGCCAGCAAACGCGGTGGCGCCTGGATGACCAGCTATCGTCGGCAGGAAGTCGAAAATGGCAAGAAAATAACGCCGGTTGTTTCCATTGTCTGCAATTTCTCCAAACCGAGTGGCAATGCGCCTGCGCTGCTGACCTTAAACGAAACCAGCACTTTCTTCCACGAGTTTGGCCACGCCCTGCATGGGTTGCTGTCAAATGTTCATTATGGCAGCCAGTCAGGTACATCGGTACCCCGCGATTTTGTAGAACTACCGTCGCAGATTATGGAAAACTGGGCCGTTGAACCCGAAATGCTGAAACTGTTCGCCAAACATTATCAGACTGGCGCTGTCATTCCCGATGCGCTCGTCGACAAGATCAAACGGACCAGCCTGTTCAATCAGGGCTTTGAAACCAGTGAGTATTTAGCCGCTTCGCTGCTCGATATGGCCTACCATACGCTGAAGCCGGGTCAGGCCCCTTCAGATGTAGTAGCCTTCGAGAAACAGGCAATGGACAAGATTGGCCTTATCGATCAGATTCCTCCACGCTATCGGAGCACCTACTTTCAGCACATCTTCTCGGGTGGCTATTCGGCGGGTTATTACAGTTACATCTGGTCGGCGGTTCTCGATGCCGATGCCTTCGAGGTGTTCAAACAAAAGGGGCTGTTTGATGCAAAATCAGCCCAGTCGTTTCGTAAAAACATTCTCGAACGGGGCGGCACTGAGGATCCGATGACGCTCTACCGCAAATTCCGGGGTGGTGAACCCGATATTAAGCCCCTGCTTCGCCGACGTGGGTTAATGAAGGACGTATAAGCTTGACCGAGTATCAATCATGGACAACGGGAGGCCCTTTCAGGTCTCCCGTTGTCGTTTAAAACAATAAGAATCAGGGCATTAAACGAGACGATCTACGTTGTGAAATTTTGTTTAATTAGAGTGTAAATTCTGGCCTTTCGCTTCGAGCCGTGCCACCGCTGGCGAACCGTCGCATCGGCGAACCGTCGCATCGGCGAACCGTCCTCCCCGTGTTGGTTTTGAGAAACCGACAACAAATCACCACCATATCGACCGCTATACTGTCGAATTCACGGATCAATATATTCCACTAATCTTTGGTCGATTTATGACGAATCCCTGGCCTGAATTATACAAAACTAACCAGAAAAAAAACGGGGAAGTGATTCAAGGAATTGGCTATACTATTCACTTTCCTGATTGAAAACCTGATCTCATCCGAACAGGATTTGTACAGATTATTTATATTCAATCTAAATAACTTTGGCAATTATTTGGAATAATTATAAATAAGAAATACGTTTGTGCCATAACCTCTAGTCTTTCGATGTTCTGTAACTGTCAGATTCTTACTTAAAACTCTATGAGCACCTGCTATTGCTGGTATAGACAAGTTAAGAATTTATACCACAGGACATGCTTACTTAGCTCCTGATTCACTGAAAATCAATTGAATAGATTTAAGTCCTCAGCGTGGCGACTGACCATTGTTCGGTCGGGTCGTCCGCTCAGGCACAAAACGAAGTCACAATGAAAAACTGGACAGCACTACCGATTCAACTGGCCCAAACCCGACAAGGTAAGGTTGTACTGCACAACAACGGTGAACTCTGGTATGCCTTTCAGTTTGGTACCCTGTACCGTTATCTGACAGCCGATGAATTTCTTCGTCTCCACGACTCCGTTATGGCCTATGACCCGATGAAGTTGCCGGTTAAATCCAGCCAATTAGATGGCCATTCTACTCACAGCGAAGCGCTGAACGTTACGTTATTTGGCTTACTAACCCGCGCTGACCTGATAGAATTGAAGGCGTTATTGGGGTGGTCGGCCCTGAAAGTCACCAGTTTGTCCAGAATATGGAATGATGTCAATTAATTCCAACGCCCGTGAATGGCTGATTGTCACTTCAGAGCGACTCGCGGATTACCGTTCGTATTTGGTCCACGAAAACGCCTGAATTACCACGGCTCAAATCAAATCTTCCTGATTAGTTGCTTTTGTTATGAATCACAATCATCATCACGACGGCGGATCGTTTAGAACCTTTGCCGAGAACGAATTTGGGTACGTAGGGATATGTGAAGGTTGCCGCACGATCAACGTAGCGTTTCAGAATTCGCTGTTTTGCCTTACACTCGATCAGATTGGCGCCTTTACCAAACTGATCGCTGATCGGCTGACCACGCGCCCCTTTTGCACCACTCATGGTAAGAAGTTGATTTTGGCAACGCCAGTGCCAAACTACTTTCTGCTGTTTTCGGAAGCAGATTTGACTAATCTCTGTGCGCTTCTAACCGAGGCAGCACCGATCCTGGAGGCCGAACGCATTTTGGATCGGTGCCGCATGAACTGATCCGTCAAAAATCCCAAAATCTATGATCGCTGACTCACAATCTTCTCACCGTATCTTAGTCGATGAACCTGGTTTACTGCTGGCTCAGTGCCGCTGCTGCGGAGAAATTGAGCTTTACTTCCAGGGTATGGCATTGGCCCTTACGCTAACCGATTTGCATGCGCTGGTTACCCGACTGGATAGTTTACCAACTTCTCCTAATTATGTAGTGAACCTGCTCGATGTGCGTGATACGACGGCGCGGGTAGGTTTTCAGGCCGTTGGGTTACACCTGAACGCAAACGATCGGGATCGACTCCTGCGGGGGTTGAGTCTGGCCTGTATGCGCCTGGATATGAATCTGTTCACCCAGAGACAGCTCCCTCTAAACTAACAAGGTGCATGCCCACTAACGAACCACTCTATGCCAGTTGTTACGGGTGCGTGCATTACTGCCCCTACGAAGGCCAATTCAGGCTGTATTTTGGGGAGATCCAGTGCGCGCTGGAAACAGAGATGCTACGGCAGTTTGATCGAAAAATTGCCCGACTGGCAGCAGGCATCGAGCGGTCACAAACCTCGTCGCCAGCGGTCTCCATTTGGCTCTGCCCTCCAGGAATGGACGGTCAGGCATTCCAATTCTACCCCGACGAGGTCATGGACCTGGCCGATCTGTTATCCGGCTCGTTAACTTTGATCGAATTGAACGAGTTTCTGATCGAAAATGGCATTACGCAAGCTATATGAGTCTCTTTTAATAGGTGCACTGGTATCGTTACTTGACCAATGGCAATGCAACGGCCCTATCAGCCAACTACCTATCAACTCATAGGCAGATACCGTCTAGTAAATAGTAGATCTATATCAAAAAATAGCTGGGAGGAGATAGGTTAAACAAAAACATTATGCCTAATTAGATAAATTATATTATCAATACTAAAAGTACAATTATAATCCCAAGCACCTTATTGTTTATGTTTTTTTGTTTAACATAGACAAAATGGTCATATTTATTTGCAAATTATACCACAAAGTTCTCCCAGGAATCCAGCTTACCTTTATATCCGTAACTAGCCTAAACTACTCGTTCACAAGCCCTCTTCATGCAACAAACTAGCCTGCCCCATGAGCAACATCATCCGGCGACTACCACTGATTCCTTTGAGACACTCTATTCTCAGTATGTCCACAAAGTCTTTCAAAAGTGTCTGTCTATGACCCATGATTCCGAGACAGCACAGGATTACACCCAGGATATTTTTATCAAAGCATTTACCAAGCTGGATCGCTTTCAAAGCCGCTCAGCAATATCTACCTGGCTGTATGCCATTGCCCACAACTACTGCCTGGATCAGCTGCGATTAGGAAAGCGATTCTCGACAGAGGCCTTATCGGATGAACTGACGAACAGTTTTAAGGATGCGGAGGATGCAGAATCAACCCACTCCTCATTACAACGGTTAGAGGGAGTATTGGATCAGCTACCGCCTGATGAGGTGCTGCTGCTTCGGCTAAAACATGAGCAGGGATTATCGATTAAGGAACTTAGCGATCGCTACCAGCTCACAGAAAGCGCGATTAAGATGAGGCTGAAGAGAAGCCGGGATAAATTAGTCGCTATGTATGCCGATTTTGTTTGAGTGCTCCTTATACCTCCAGGGACGGTTCCTTCTGATTCAATAAATCCTGATTTGGCCAGTAGCTGAATCAGGATTTGGGAAGACTGTTTGCTTACTTTTCGCAGATAAGCAAGTTTAGCAATCAATAGTCATAACGACTTAAGCGCTCATTATACAAGTCCAGGGCTATATCACTACCATGAGCGTGCCTGACAGCCGACAGCATTAACTCGTTACGCATGTTGAGACATACTGCCTGGGCCTCAAAGAGCAGTTCCCGGTTAATCCACTCGGTTGATTTGGCCAGTTTACACCCCTGATTGATCACGGCGACTATGATTTCAGCCGATTGTTCCAAATTAAGCGTGGCTGCCCGAATGTCTTTTAAAGCTTTGGTAAATTGGGCATAGTACACTTGCTCAGGGTAAGTCACGCCCACTACTCCATCAACCGATAGGAAAAGGAGTAGGTTTCTGGCCTGTTCAATATCAAGGGGCTGACTGATCGGCATTGCTTATGCGCTTACACGAGAAACAAATGTAACGATTTTCCTGATCCTCAAGTGGTAGCCAGGGAGCCTTTGGCTTTGGCATAAGTCAATAAACCCGCAGTTGACAAAGTTGTTTGCCTGTCACGAATAAAGATAGCCAATTTACTCAAAGAGCGTCAATCTAGGTTACGCCATCAGCCACGGGCGTTTTACGAGACAGATAGGTTAAGCCTTACTATTCTCACCAAACCGGCAGACGTACCCTTCTCTTCCTATTTTAGGTGCATCGTTGAGGTGAGCAGAATAACGACCAAGGGCCGTCCACATCTGGACAGTTTACCGTCCGTTTTCGGACGGTAAACTGTTCCAAAGAAGTACGAAAGGGGCATTTTTGGGCACTTAGAGCCTATAAGGGTTGTTGGCCTCTGATTTGCTATGCAAAAGAGAAAGATAAACCTTACTTCCTCAAGTGGTAATATCGACTTATGAAAGGCACCCAATTAGGCGAGTTCGAAGAGATTGTCTTACTGACGATTGCTTTACTCTATGATGATGCCCACAGTATAGCCGTTGTGGAAAAACTGAGTCAACGTTTAGAGCGGCCTATAAGCTTAGGAGCCGTTCACCGAACCATGCAACGATTAGAAGAAAAAGGCCTGGTTATTTCCCGCTTTGGCGAAGCGACGCCCGAACGAGGTGGACGACGCAAACGCCTGTTTACGATAACTATAGCGGGTGAACAATCCCTGCGGGAAGTGCGACATATCCGGAATGAGTTGTGGGAAGGTATTCCAAAAACCGCTTTTGATCACCTGACATGAATCGAAAAAATAAAACACATCAGGATCCCCCAGGCTGGGCTGAGCGGCTGCTGGCACGAATTACGGCTCCTCATATCCGGGAAGAAGTTTTGGGTGATCTGTATGAATTATTTCAAAAGCGAGTACAGCGGTATGGGTACATGAAAGCCCGACTATTGTATGTGCTGGAAATGCTGTTGCTGTTACATCCCCGGCTTTGGCGTAAACAAGCCCAATCAGCCCATTTATACACGAAACCGACTGATTATTCAACACCAAACCCACTGGTTATGCTAAGCAATTATGTTAAAATCGCTTTGAGAAAACTGAATCGGCACAAATCATACACGCTGATCAATGTGGTAAGCCTAAGCCTTGGGATTGCCTGTACTATTCTGATTTTTACATTGGTCAAATACCATCTGAGTTTTGATACGTTCCATGCAAATCAAGACCGGATCTATCGTATTTATACAGAGCTTCATACCGAAAAAGTGACCTACAGCACGGGCGTTCCCAGTCCGATGGGTGAAGCCTTCCAAGGTGGCTATAGTGTCGCGGAAGAAGTCGGACGAATCGCCTTCTTTAAAAAACGCGTGGTTTCCGTATCGCCGGAGAAAAAGTTTGAGGAAGATATTGCGTTTGCCGATCCGGATTTTCTGAGCATTTTCAATTTCCCACTAATCCAGGGCAACTCGAAAATAGCCTTGCAGGAACGCAATACTGCCCTGATCACGGACCGAATCGCAAAAAAATACTTTGGAACCCAGGATCCTATCGGCAAGCTTCTACGGGTGGATAATTCCCTGTCGGTCAGAATTACGGGCATTCTTCAGAACCTCCCTCCCAACACGGATTTTCATACGGAAATTTATATTCCCTTCAGCAATTTGCAGGAACACAGCCCCTGGATAGTCGAAAAAGACTGGTGGTTAGGTTTCAACAAGGAGATGCAGTGTTTTATCCGACTCAAACCAGGTGTATCGGCGGCTACGGTCGATTCAAGGATTCTTACGGCGATTTCCAACAAATACTATGACAAAGAGATGGCGAAGCAGTTTCGATTTAAATTACAGCCGCTCGCCGATGTCCATTTTAATCCGAAACTGCGGGGCTATACCGAGAAAAAAAACCTCTGGACCTTTGCCCTGATCGGTTTTTTCCTGGTCGTTACGGCCTGTGTCAATTTTATTAATCTGGCAACAGCTCAGGCGCTCGGGCGCTCCCGGGAAATCGGGGTTCGAAAAGCATTGGGCAGCCAGCGAGGAGCGATTTTCTGGCAATTTATTACCGAAACGGGTCTCATTGCAGGATCAGCCCTGATTATCGCTTTCGGATTGGCGTACGTGGCCTTACCTTTTGTCAATCAATGGTTTGATATAGAGCTTTCGCTCAATCCATTGACAGATACGGATTTACTTGTCTTTTTACTCCTCCTGTTGCTGGTCGTGATTTTCTGTTCAGGCGCTTATCCTGGTCTGATCCTGGCTCGTTTTCAACCTGTACTGGCGCTGAAAGGGAAACTTTCCCAACAGGCGGTGGGGGGCTTTTCGTTGCGAAAGGGGTTGGTTGTCACTCAATTTGCCATCTCGCAACTGCTCATTATCGGCACGCTGATCATTACCAATCAGTTACGCTATTCACAACAGGCCGACATGGGTTTTCGGAAAGATGCGATCGTCATTCTGCCGGTACCCGATAATAAAAAGTCAAAAATCAATACGTTGGGGGCACAGCTGTCGGAAATGTCAGGTGTCGAAAACGTAACGTTTTTTGATACTCCTCCTGCAACTGAATTCCTGGGAAGCACCTCGTTTCGGTTTGATTCCCGCCCGAAAGCAGAAGCCTTTAACATATCGATTAAATCGGCGGATCACCAGTATATTCCTACGTTCAAAATACCCATTCTGGCCGGCCGTAACCTGAATCCGTCAGATACGATCAGGGAATACCTGCTTAACGAAACGGCCGTAAAATCCCTTGGTTTAGCCTCTTTACAGGATGTGATCGGCAAATCGGCTACGATCAATGGTCGATCCGGAACCATAGTCGGGGTTATAAAAGATTTCCATTTTAAGTCATTTCGTGTCGCCATTGAGCCCCTTTGCCTGACTACCTGGGGCGAGGTTTACAACAGTTGCGGGGTAAAAGTGAATCCGGCCAACCTGGGGCCAACCCTGTCTGGTTTTGAAAAAGCCTGGAAAGCCATGTACCCGTCCTCTATTTTTACATACCGTTTTCTGGACGAGGACATTGAGCGGTTCTACAAGCTGGACAACATGCTGCTTCGGCTCATTCAGGCGTTTGCCGCCATCGCGATTTTTGTGGGTTGTCTGGGTCTATACGGATTAGTGTCGTTCATGGCGGCTCAGAAAACGAAGGAAATTGGCGTACGCAAGGTATTGGGAGCGAGTACTGCCAGCATCCTTTGGCTGTTCGGGAAAGAATTTTTCCGTCTGTTACTGGTTGCCTTTATGCTAGCGGCTCCATTGGCATGGTGGCTAATGGACAGGTGGCTTAATAATTTTGTGTATCGGGTTGAGCTCGGTGCTGGCATTTTTATCCTGGCGATTCTGATTACGTTAATTGTTGCCTTACTGACTGTCGGTTTCCGAAGTGTGAAAGCCGCGCTGATGAACCCCATAAAGACTTTACGAACGGAATAGCCAATAAGTGATTGCTACTCAAAAGCAACAGACCGAAGGGTCGTTTTTTGCCGGCTCTGGCAAAAAACGACCCTTCAGAATTTGAGCCTATATAAACAGGGCTTTCGCTTCGAGCCGTGCCACCGCACGGCGGACCGTGGTTTGTTTGCGCATCATTAGTAACCGTGGCACGGCTCGGAGCGAAAGCCCTACTAAGATGCAAAATACTATCTAGTGCTAGCCTACACTCAACCTTCAACCTGTTATCCCTCAGCCTATAATCTTTCTTCAAACCAGAGCAACAATCCAGCTTCCGCTAAGCCGCGTATATTTCCTAACTATAAACCAGCTATGCGCAGAGCCTATACCGCACCATCGATGTTTATTAATGTCTACTCTCAACGTAGCCGGATTAGAAAATCCTATTGCCATTGAATCAATAGTATGGATTCAGGGAGATCGTAATTATGCCCGAATTTATTTTTCAAATCGCCCCACGTATTTAGTGACCCAAACCCTGAAATGGTTTGACGAACAACTCCCGTCGTTTGTCCGGATTCATAAATCAGCGCTGATTAACCCTCACTATGTCATTGGGTTTGAGCAGGAAATTTCTCGGGCGGCTCAGGTCCTTTTGCGTACCGGGCATCGCTTACCCGTATCGCGACGGCGGATTGATGCGGTTAGGGCTGAGCTTGGAATAAGTCCTTTCAATAGCTTTAAATCCGGCACCTCACAACATGATAAGGAATCTTAGCAGATACCCGAATTATATAGCCTTTATTTGGCATAGAGACCAGTAAATATAATAGCCATATCCAGGTATCAGCAGATTCGTACTTGCCAGGATGCATAACCTAAATAATTTAATACTTTCGACAGTAAGTAGAAATAGCTCCTGTCAGGCGCAGTTGTGACGTGGCAACTAATTGTAGGTGGAAATGACAAAACCTGTTGTGTGCATCGGTGGTGCTCTTGTGGATGAATTGTATTATGTGAACGAGCCCATATTACCCGCTACCACAAACATGGCCAGCGTTCAGCAAAAGGCAGGTGGAGTGAGTCGAAACCTGGCTCATCAGTTAGCCCTATTAGATGTACCGGTCGAATTAATTAGTGTGTTCGGTGATGACCCAACCGGCAATTGGCTGAAAAATAGCTGTACTAATGCAGGGATACGCTTAACCAGTAGCCTGTTTGCCGATGCCGGTTCTACTGGAAAATATACCGGTATCATCAATCACGATGGCTCATTATATACCGCACTTCTTACGAATAGTAGTGATCATTTGCTAACGCCTGACTATTTAGAAAAACAGACTGACCTATTGGGTTCAGCCTGTTATTTATTGGCCGATACCAATCTATCCGTCCAATCACTGCAATGGCTGGTTGATTTTAGCAATAGGTCAGGAATACCCCTGATTATTGAACCGGTATCGGTGCCACCAGCCAGAAAGTTGTTGCAGGTGACCATGAAAGGAGTATTCCTGCTAACGCCGAACGAAGATGAATTACCAGTTCTTTGTAGTGCTGATGCGGTTACTACCGAGCAACAGATTCAGGAATTAATTGACCAGGGTATCCAGGCAATCTGGCTGCATAAAGGGGCTGAAGGTTCCGTTTTATACACAAAAGATAACGCGACCCGATTGCATGCACTGGCCGTTGATATAACTGATTGTACCGGTGCCGGTGATGGGGCGCTGAGTGGATTTGTCTTAGGCAAATATTTGGGTTATTCCGATGAAGGATGCCTAAAGTTAGCACACACGCTGGCTGGCGAAATTTTACGGGTAGAGGGCGCGATTGCGACGCATTTAACCCGGGAGAAATTAATAGAAAAAGCACAGGAATATTATTCCCTGTAAGCCACCGCAAACAACTCATGGATGATTTCCTGCTGATAACCCATAGGATGAGAAACTATTTAGCGATACAACCTGAAGTACAAGAGGCCATTGCCAGTGGTAAACCGGTAGTTGCGCTGGAATCGACCATCATCTCCCATGGTATGCCCTGGCCACAAAACGTGGAAACCGCCATCCGTGTTGAAGAAACAGTACGGGCTAACGGGGCCATACCTGCAACGATTGCCATATTTAATGGCAAGTGCCGCGTGGGCTTAAGTACGGAGCAGCTCAGCTATTTTGGCCAGGAAAAAAACGTGTGGAAAGTCAGCCTGCGTGATATTCCCTATGTGCTTAGCCAAAATTTGTATGGGGCTACTACCGTGGCCGCTACCATGCGTATTGCCGCTATGGCGGGCATCAAATTATTCGTTACGGGGGGTATCGGTGGCGTTCATCGGGGAGCCGAGCACAGCATGGATATATCGGCCGACCTGACCGAAATGGCGCAAACGTCGGTGGCGGTGGTTTCTGCTGGCATCAAAAGTATTTTGGATATTGGACTTACCCTGGAGTATCTGGAAACCAAAGGCATTCCCGTGGTAACCGTTGGTCAGGACGAACTGCCCGGTTTTTATAGCAACCAAAGCAATTTTGCCTCGCCCCTTCGCCTGGATACACCTGAACAGATTGCAGCCCTCCTCAAAACAAAATGGGAAATGGGTCTGGAGGGGTCTGTACTGATTGCGAATCCTGTGCCTGCTCACCAGCAAGTACCTAAAGATGAGATCGAAGTATATATTCAGCAGGCTTTAGCGGCTGCCGATGCCCAGCATATTAAGGGAAAACATATTACACCATTCCTGCTGAAATACATTGCCAGCCATACACAAGGAGAAAGCCTGCATGCGAATATTGCCCTGATAAAAAACAATGCTGCGATTGGGTCAAAAATTGCGGTAGCATTTGCATCAAATGAGTTGGCATTCCCTGAAGAAAACTAGTGCTCCTGTCGGTTGAGCTATTGTACCGGTCGATCCATATACGTTCACTTCCTCCCGATATCCAGCGGTGCCTGTCAGTAAACGACTGGAGGTATCGTTGATGGTACTCAGCCCGAGTGCCCGCAATTACCGCTAGCTCAAATTTTTACCGTTGTCAAATTCAGGTTTTAGCATACGCAAAACATGGGCAAATGTGCCCAACCGCCAGCATGAAACCCTCATGACCGCCCATGCGAGCAGAAATTAAGGAAAATTACTCTGATTTTATTGAAGGCGTAGCGGACCAGTTATAGGATTGACATTAAAATGACCTTAAACAAAACACAGACCGGCCCGTGTTATAGAGTTGAGCGTTTTGATCTGAAATCCATGAATTATAGCTTTTTAGCTATGATTCTGATTGCGATCTCTAACTGGTAGAAATCCTTGAAATTCGGGCGACTTTCGCTCTTTGTTTGAAATTCCCAGGAGTCTTGCCGCAAAGCGCCCACGAAACACAGTCATGTCGATCAATACAAACGGCGTGAATCCACTAATCCGATATTCCTACACGAACATGAAAACTTACACATTTTGCTACCGGTCTATGGCTTTTATTGCCTTATTCATTGCATCAGCCTGCGCCCGTAATCCGGTCACGGGTAAGCGTGAATTGAGCCTGATGTCAACCGAACAGGAACTGGCAATCGGAAAGGAATCGCACCCTTCGGTCGTCGCTACGATGGGTTTATATGAAGATAAAAAAATTCAGGCTTTCATGAACGAGAAAGGCAAGGCAATGGCCAACGTTTCGCACCGACCCGAGCTACCCTATCAGTTCTTTATTGTCGACTCGCCGGTCGTTAATGCCTTTGCGGTGCCGGGTGGTTACGTGTATTTCACGCGTGGCATTCTGGCGCACTTCAACAATGAAGCCGAATTTGCGGGTGTGTTAGGGCATGAAATTGGTCATATTACTGCCAAGCACGCAGCCCGTTCTCAGAAAAGTCAGTTACTGAGCACGATAGCCCTAATTGGCGGAGCCGTTTTAGCCCCTCAGGTGGTTGGGCAGAATATTGAAGCGTTGCAGCAGGGATTGGGTCTTTTATCGCTGAAATACAGCCGCGACCACGAATCAGAATCCGACAAACTTGGCGTGGAGTATTCCAGTAAAATTGGCTATGATGCCCATCAAATGGCTGATTTTTTTGGCACACTCAAACGCATCTCGGAGAACTCCGGGCAAGCAGTGCCGCAGTTTATGTCTACTCACCCTGACCCAGGCAATCGGTTCAGCCGGGTTCACGAACTGGCCAAAGACTATCAGGCGCAGCACCCCGCTTCTTATCGGGTAGAAGGCGACACCTATCTGCGGCTAATCGATGGTATTACGTACGGGGAAGATCCCAAACAGGGATTTGTGGAAAATGGCAAGTTCTACCACCCAGAGCTACGATTTCAGTTTCCGGTTCCCAGTGGCTGGCAGTCTCAGAACTCTCCCAGCCAATTTCAGATGGCCGACAAGGATGGCAAATCAGCAATGATTTTAATGCTGGCGAAAGGCAATTCGCTGGATGAAGCTTCTCAAAATCTGGTAAAAGAACTGAGTCTGAACGTATTGGAATCGACCAAAACCACCATTAACGGCAACCCGGCCTATGTGCTTATTTCACGGCAACAGACCCAACAGCAACAGGGTCAGCCGCAACAGACACAGGACCCTAAAACGGCGCTCCAGATTGGCACCTGGTTGATTCAGTATAACAATGCGGTATATGCCCTGCATGGACTGTCGAGTGCTGCCGATTTCACAAACGCCTTCGGTACATTCAAGCAGGTTGCCGGGAATTTTCAATCCCTGACCGACCCCGACAAACTCAATCGCAAACCAGAGCGCATACAAATCAAGACGGCCCCTCGGGATGGTTCCTTCCGCGAGGTGATGATCGGGTTAGGAATGCCCGCCAATCGTGTAGAAGAACTGGGCGTGTTGAATGGCCAAAAAGCCGACGACCGTATTGCACGGGGCAAACCGGTGAAAGTTATCGCTCGATAAAGTCCTATGTGATCTCCCGGCAAACGAAAAGCCAGATTTATTAGAAGCTACGTCTCAATTGCGTCGGAATACTTCAGAACAATCTATCTTTGGCAATCATCATAAAGTTTGTATTTTTATACTGGCAGGGCCTTCGCTCAGTAGCGTTGGCGTGCCACGGTTGTTAAGAACGTCATTAAACCGTGGCACGCCAACGCTACTGAGCGAAAGTCTTAACTAGTAGCTTATAGCGCTGATTTTACGTGCAAACAATAATCTCGGTCGATCCGCAACGCGCTAAACCAAACGATAAATGGTTTCGGATCATCGGCATTCCGGTGGCGGTTTTACCGTTTGTGTACTTCTACACACGTGAGTACGGCTTTGCCTGGCCACTGGTCGGGCTGACCTTTGGCTGGGGGCTGATAACGACGGGCGCATTGTGGGAGTTATTACGCTGGTGGGTATTCCAGGCACGAGCCAACTATTTTCAAATTGATAATACCGGCCGGCGTGTTCTGCTTACGTTTGCCGGTTATGCGGTGCTGACAGCCCTGTTGCAGCCCCTCGAAACCTGGGGCCTTAGCCAAATTGACCCGACAGGACTGGTTCATACCCCAACGCTCCGCGTATACGTGACGCACATCGTCATGGCCATTTTGTTTGCCTTCATTGTAGGGGGAGTCTATGAAGTAATTTATTATCTGAAACTATATCGATTAGCGTTAACGGATGCCGAAGCTCACAAGAAGGCGAAGATGCAAACCGAATTAGATGCTCTCCGCCAGCAGGTCAATCCACATTTTCTATTCAACAGCCTCAATTCACTAACTGCACTAATCAGCGAAGATCCGAAGAAGGCCGAAACCTTCAGCGAGGAATTGAGCTCGGTGTACCGGTACTTACTCCGCTGTAACGACTCTCCGCTGGTGCCGCTCGCGGCTGAACTGGACTTCCTCAACTCCTATTACCACCTACTCAAAACCCGCCACGGCGATTCGCTTATCTTAACGACGCATGTTCTGCCCGGCAACGAAGATCGCCAACTCCCACCCCTGACGCTCCAACTGCTGATTGAGAACGCCGTCAAGCATAACGTTGTGCTACCCGAGCAACCACTGACCATCTACCTGTACACCAATCAGGATAACCAATTGATTGTCAAGAACAATATACAGCGTAAGTCTACGCGGGGGCTGAGCAACGGCATAGGACTGAGCAACATAATTACCAAGTACCAGATGCTGGGCCGACCCACTCCCATCATTGAGGACGACGGAAGCGAGTTTCGCGTTACCTTACCGCTGGTGTAAGTGCCTATTTAGTGTAAACCTATTTGGCAAGTTTGTCCTGATAAGATGGACATTATCAAGTCAAGCATCACCAAGCCTGGCCTGGTTTTTCGAGCAACGCCAGGAGTTAACGACTCAGGCTACTGGTGGAACCTGTTTGGTTTGGTTTAGCAAACGAGAATTAGTCAATTGTTACTTTTCTGACGCCCCAGACAGGATCATTGAGTTCAGCAAGAATTAATTTCAATCCGTCATAACCAGAGGAACCCGTATCAATCGTGAAAATAGCAACATCCTGCTCTATACTCTCTAGTAACAGATTATGGATAAAACCTTTTTGTTTGGTCTCATCTTCTGCCGCCAGCCGATTCCACTCGTTTATAATAGTGCCAAGGTGTGTCGATAAGGTTTCTATTATCAATGGATCTTCTAGTTGAACATGAAAACTAATGTCTAATGAAGCAATGAATGTTTTGTCAATTAAGACATAGCTAAGTTGTAACCCAAGTTTCTTCGCCAAATCCTCTTTGGCTGGTTTATCCGTTGGGAGGTTGGGCAGTGCTAATTTTGACCACTTAAAACTAACCTCATATGGCTGAATATCATCAGCAGGCAGTATCAGATTAGATTCATATTTATGCTTCCAAGTAATTATTGCCTCTCCAGCATAATTCACTACAAAACGAGGACTTGCTTCTAAAGCGGCTTCATTAGTCTGTTTATCATACTTCAAATTGTCCTGAAACTCGATGAAAAGATAAAGTATATCAAATTCTTTATTCGTCAATTTGGTATATTCTTTTCTTAATTCATGGTCCATAGAAGCTAAAAAAGACGGACTAGCTTTATAACGATCCTTAAAATCGGAGAGCCATTTGTATGCGTTTTTTGCCATGTTTTTAAAAGGACTAGGCGCAAAAACTTTGTAGCGCCTAGTCCGTTAAATTTTATTGTAAAGCTACACTAATCAAGATAGCCCCCGAAGCGGCCAAGGCAGTTGCTGGAACAGTAGCCAGGATAATCAATTGATTATCAATAACATATAAAGCGCCTGCGCGGGCGCTGAGCAATGGCTATTATGTTCACTCCTAGTAGAGTAAAAGAGTATCTAAAATTTGTCACTGCTATGTGTGTTTATTCTCTCTCAATAGTATTGAAAGCCAGCCGATCAAAATCAGCTGGCTTTCTTTAGTGTAGATGATGGTTTTCTCACCTACAAATCAGTATGATCGAATGGCAGTGGTCTAACCTCCAGGACGGCAAACTAACTGACAATGGTTAAACTATTGAGCCATTTAAACCAATTTCTTCGTTAGCATTGCTTTTTTTAAATCGCCAAATGTCAACGGGATTAACTTGGGGATTTTTTCCCCTTTCAATCGCTTAAAAAGCCCTATGAAGTCTAACATTAGTCCTTCTCCCGCAAAGTAATTCGCCGGTTCAAATTCTGAAATATCGATGTCAAATCGCTTCGAAAACGCAAGAATAAAATCCAGGGTATCATCACCTCCTATCCTTAAACGTTTTTCGACTTCTGCATCGTTTTCCAAAGAGGTAAACTTAGTCCCTAGCTCCTGATTAATAAATGCTAGTAACTCTCGTTCAATGTCAGAGTTCATAAAATCTTGGATTTTTAGCTTGCAAATAATTACGAACAGGGTTGGGAATTTATCACATTTTGGTATTCTTCAGAAGTTTTCTCTAAAATTCGGTATAAATCATAAGCAAGAATTCCCCAACCTAATAAGGGTATGGTGCGACCAATAAATCTCCCTACGTTTCTGGTCATTTGTAATCTGAGACCTGCGCCTACACCAGGCCATCCCGTAAGCGTTGGTAAGCGCATGGGAGATGTGCCGGGAATAAGGTTTGATAAATATTTAGAAGCTATTGATGTTCCAGGTGTAGCACCCTGGAATTTTGCTCTTGTCGAAATAATCCTGGCACCAGTTAATAGAGAGATCGCCCCTACTGCTTCTGTAATGCCTAATTGATCCATTGTTTTGTCTGTCAATATTTCCATGAATAATTCAGACTTCGTTAAATCTTGCATGCCATTATAATTGAATCGACACGGTAGGGAATCCCAGTCGAACCAATCTTCTTCACTCATTTCAACTCTCTCGGAAATATCGACAAACGCGTAAGGGGAAATTGTCAATGGAATTATAGGGGGATCGGTTGGCCCTCCTGGATTTGTGGGAGTCGGGTTACTACAGTCCCCTGATGTCGTCCGAGTACCCATCGCATTGGGATTATTGACCGGCATGACCGCGATGGTCAGCGGGTGACCTGTTCGATACTGAGTCGGAATCTCCCACATAAAACCACAATCCAGGGGAACATTATTCCCATGCGCCCCCTGTACATCAGGACGTGACACCTGGTTGGCTTTAATGGTGGCTGCTTTGGTATATTGGCCAAAAATGTTGGCGACATAAATATCTATATAGGTATACCCGTCCCCATTGGGAGCGACGCATGAATAAAGTTCCAAACTGGATTTGTATTTACCCAATTGTCAACAAGTCCTAGGAGGATATACTTTATAGAGACGTAATTAAATGTGATTTTTAGGCTATTTGCTTAGTTGTATTTTAATAAGCTACAGGTCTCAAGTGGCGGATTCCACGATCCACTATTTCGGTACGAAATAGCGCAACTACCCAACTTGTAAGCCTAGCAGTAAAAGACCCCAAAGCTTAATAAGATCCATTTACTTAGTTACTTGATCAAGCGTAATTATTTTATACTCTGAGTCCATTTCAAACAGGGAAGCTGGTAATTGCTTTAGGTCAATATGAGTGGCGGTATAGCGAATGAAGCAATCACTTTCCTTGTCATAAAAGCGTAGAGGAGTACCCGCTATTTTTCGATATTCTTCAAAAAATAGACCAAAGCCAATCGCTATCTTATCCGCTATTAATACATCCAAATCCATCGTATCAATTACATTCGCTAGACCGGCACGCTTTACGGGGATAGCCAGTAGGCTTTCCTCTTTTTTAATTGAACGTAGTTTATAGGTTTTAAGGTGACCTTCTATCGAACGTTCTGCTTGTCGTTGTTTCTCATCCTCAAGCGTTATAAATAGAGCCATCTTATCCATGAAGGGGTGAACGGCTTTGAATAGATATTTGCCTTCTCGATTGATGAGTTGGACTTCCATTTCGGATAAACGAGTATCTTTTTCATCCTTTTTGATGAATTCGGCTCGATACAAATTCCCCTTCTTATAGATTCTAATTTCTCGTAGGAGCGGAGTACAACTTGAATTTGCCGGATTAATTATTGAATCAGACTTATAGTAAATGATGCCCTCTTCTAGTAAGGATTGTGCACTCACCCCTACTGTGAAAAAATACATGAGTGAAATGAATAGGCACTTGATCTTCATTGGATTAGCCAAAAAGTTAGGAAAACACTTCAATTCAATTGGTACTGTATTTTTAATTGACCCCTTCTCGAGTTTTTGTGTAAGAAGCCTATTTCTGCCCGGTTGCTATACCAATCGCCAATAAATGTCGTATCAATTTTCCCTTTAGGGAGAATAAACCGGGTTCTGGCTTCTGGATGACCCATATACCCAACATAAAGCTGCGTCGTGTCGGCGCAAGTACCTACTACCCTAATTTTAAACGGTAACGCTATATCGGACGAGTTTTCATAGAGCCATCTACTGATCGGTACGCTATAGCGCCTAAACTGAAAACAGGTGTCCTTGTCTGCTTTTTCTATCACGTAATTCGCTTGTAGATTTCCTTTCCTAATCTGTAATGAATAGAAAAAAATGAGCAATACAGCAGCGATTCCTAGGGCAGGGTATACGAACGTTCTCACAAGAAATAGAAAAACTTCTATTCTGCAAAGTTCATCCGAAGCGATTGCAGAATAGAAAATCGTTTAATTTTTTAGTTATAGCTCCCTAATTCTGAGGGGTTCGAGGCCCTCCGGGTATTATGTAGGGGAATTTGCCTAATACACCATTCTGGATTGTCCAGAGTTGTCCATTCTGCGCCAGTCCTAATAGAAAATTGAAACTAACATAATTCGTGCCGGCTAAATTATTTCTATAAATGTAGAGGGCGTATTCATTATTATTGGTATCCATCTGGGTGGATAACCCGTTTCCTTGAGTGCTTTCATGAGCCGCGACAAATCGTGCTGCGATATTGGCATCCGTTGCCCTAGCTATTCCAAAGGCAAAATAGAAATGTCTAAATGCATTGCTATAGCCATTATCGATGGCTTCGCCTTTAAACTGATTGTTTAAGGCAACGTTGGCTAAGTTATTGGCCGACACAATGGACGTGTATATATTAAATACTTGTCTTACCGAGAGTGTCCTCAGAATAGCCATTTCTGCATCATTGAAAGATTCTAAGCCCTGGTTTCGTAATTCTAGATTCAGTCGAGTGAGTAAAGCCTCTAAAATGGCAGGTAAATCGCTGGCATTTAGCCCCGAATATTCTTCACTGTACCCAAAGGCAGGGTTACTCGTGGCCCGGTAATCATTTCCTACATAGAGTGTATAAATTTGAGCAAATGCATCCCCATTGTAATCCCGGAAAGCGGTTACAGTTACTTCATCTAGGTCATATTGTGGGCGTGCTCCACCATTCCGAGGATCCTCTTCGGCGAAGCAATTGCTTTGATTGGCATCGAAGCCAGCGGCCACCAGCCAGTGACGAGGCTTAAAGTTGGAACCATCCTGATAAGCAGCATACCAATACCCATTGGCTTGATGGGCATAGATGGCCTCCCCATAGAAGTTTAATAAAAATTGGCCTGCACTGTAGTTACAGCCACTAGTAGGTGGGGTTGGATTCGTCGGTGGATTGGGGTTGGAAGGCGTACCGTTTCTGGGATCCTCTTCGGCAAAGCAGCTGGCTTGCCCGTAACTGATGGCTTCCAGCCAATGCCGGGGTTTGAAATTTGAGCCATCCTGATAGGCGGCAAACCAGTAGCCATTGGCTTGATGGGCATAGATGGCTTCCCCCCAACTGGTGGTGACCAGGTGCTGCCCCTGGCTAAAATTACACCCACTGGTGGGCGGGTTGGGATTGGTGGGTGGATTGGGCGTACCACCTCCAAAACAGTTCGCCGAAACGACCGAGGAGTTGATTTCATTGCCATCGTTATTGACCTCTCGCACTTTGGCATAATACGAACCGCTGCCACTCATCGAGACGGTTTGATTGATTGATGGGCCCACCAAATCATTGAGATTATTGACAATGGCATTATCCTTGAAAATGAGGATACTGACCCGGTTATTAGTACTGGTGGTGAGCTGGGCACTCACAGTCAGGGTATTTCCCCCGCAATCGACAGATAAGTTGGCATAATCCCCTGCCTGGCGAGCGGCTTGGCTCCCATCGACCTCCAGCACTAACCGCGTTTTCTCGACAAACAGGGTGGATTCATTCGCTTGAGCTGACCCGCGCAAGAGCCGAAATTCAACTCGACTACTAGCCCTGGCAAAATAGCCTTTGAGTTTGTAGGTGATTGTGGGATTGGCCGACGACAATTCGGTGCCTATGTAGTCGGTATAATCCCCTCCAGTTTGCACAAAACCATCGGGCAGGAGCAGTTTTAAACGGAAGGCATTCGCTCCCGGCAAAACAAATAACTGGGAGGATAGAATAGCCAGGTAATGGGCTGTGATTTCCACATCGACGACTTCCCCCGGTTTGACGTGTCGTTTGTTGACTGTGAGACTAAATCGGATCGGGTCAGAGTCGAAGGTCTTTTTACCGGGCCGATCGGTATTTACGGGATGTGGATTGGGTTTGTGGAGGAAGCGAACTCGGTCTGTGGAGAGTCGGTCTCGGTAAGGAGGGCGCTCTGCCCATCCGGTGTTGGGCCAGGCCACTAGGGCCATAGTCAGGAGGAATACCTGTAAAACAGGAACATAATACTTTTTGATAAAAGTATTCATAACTTGTAGGTGGTTTAATGGTGAACTATTAAACTGAAGTAAAGCCCCGCGTCTGGTCGCCAAACTGTCGTGGGGTTTTTTGTGGGCTCAAACATAGGGGTATGAGCCGTAGACTTGCAATGATTTTTATGGAATTTCGTCTGAAATCACCACCCAAGCGGATGAAATCACCCAAAAAATGTTATTAATCACATAAACCATTGTTGTTTAGATATAAATCCATTTAAAAATCTATAAAATTTACACAAAAATATTCATTATTTTATTAGTAGTATATTAATTAATCATAAAGAAGCCAATGTCTAATGTTAGAAGCGGGCAGATGGTTAGCCGGTATCGGGAAAAGTGATATCCTAGCAAGTAATTAGGAGGTCTCCAGGCAGGCCATTTCGGGGATTGTTTTACATGAATCTTATGTCATCAGGACTTTCGCTTCGAGCCGTGCCACGGTTCAGTAAACGTAATTAGTAACCGTGGCACGGCTCGAAGCGAAAGTCCTGGTCATGAGAAATAATCAAGTAAACGCCACACACCGACGAACAGATCTATTTGTAGAAAAACAAAACAAGAACAGGTCGCTAAAAAAAACAGGCCAGTAAGACTAGTTAGTCCTGAAAATTTGAAACAAGCGTAATGACAAAAAAGCCAGCTAGCAGGGCCAACTGGCTTTCGTTAGATCAATCGAAGTGTTCAAATGGAATTGAGACCGGCTATTTTCAAAAAGTAACTAAGGGAATATTTCTTCCAGACCGGCGGATTTATACGTTGGCGAACTGGCAAATTAGTTAATGCCTATTTTTCAAGGACTTAGTCAGATGTTATCTCCTTTTTCGAGTTTGCGCTGAGCGCATTTTTCCGCTTCGTCGATGGAACGATCCCTCCCCTGGAAAGAGCCGTATTCAATGTCAAGGTCAGCATGATCGCGCTGTATGATGTAAATATAGGCTTCGGCGCCAATCCATTTATAGGTTGTGTATTTAGTGCCTGCAAGCGTCATTCTTTCTTCCGATGGCTGACCAAATTGCGCCCGGTAGGTCTCATGGAGTTCCCTGTCAACCTGGTAACTGTATCGTTTATGCAAAATGACCCGGTATAAACTATCACGGACAAACTCAACCTCCACCTTGTCTAAACGAATCGTACTGAGGGTCGTGTAAGGCTCCGTAGTGATCTCAAATTTTTTTGTCGCTGTACACGGATCATCAAGTGTCTGATTGAGTGTAACTAGTTTTTTTAGCGAGTCGTAGGGTGCATCTAGTTTTAGATTTTTATAGCCTCCCTTTTTGTCCACTTTGGTATTTGGCCCTTTATCAACCGGTGTACAGGCCTGAGCAAGAGCGAGAAGGGTAATTAAACAGATACAGACCAGTTGTACGAAGGGTTTCATCGATTGAATCTAGTGTTCGGCCAATTAAACCTATAAGGTTTTTGAAACCTTATAGGTTTGTAATCATCTCGTTTTTCTTTTATTCTCCGTCAAGCGATAACCCTTGCCAGAAAGAGCAATACTAGCTAATTCAGGTTTCTGAATTCTTTCGGTGACTTACCCAATCTGGTTTTGAATACCTTCGTAAAGTGAGACGGATGGTCAAAACCAAGTTCGTAAGCAATTTCGCTGATGGATTTATTAGAACTCCATAACAAGGACTTTGCCTTGTCAATCAACGCCAGATGAATGTGTTCCTGGGTTGTTTTGCCAGTATATCTTTTGAGCAGATCCGACAAATAATTGGGTGATAAACTCAACCGGGAGGCAAAATATTTTACATCGGGTAAGCCCTGTTCGATCAGTGAGTTCTGCGAAAAATAGTCGATCAGTGCGGTTTCAAATTGCTGAACAATATCATGGCTTACTTTGGCGCGGGTGATAAATTGCCGGTCGTAAAACCGATCACAATAATTGAGCAGTAACTCGATGTTACTTAGCATGAGGCCCTGCGAATGTTTGTCGAGATTCTGCGAATATTCGCGCTTTATGTTTTGGGCACAGACGTGCAGGATGGTTTTCTCCTCGTCAGATACGTGCAGGGCTTCGTTGGCGTCGTACTGAAAAAATGAATACTGGTGTATTTTTCTCCCGAGCTCGGTTCGATACAGCAGATCGGCATGAAAGAATAAACCCCAGCCTTCGTTGTAGGGAACCCGGCGCGTGGTCGATATAGCCTGCCCCGGTGCGGTAAACATCAGGGTGCCTTCATCAAAGTCATAATACGATTTGCCATAGCGCATCACGCCTTTCAGTTGCTTCAAATACACGGCATAGAACCCCAGCCGGTAAAAGGTTTCTTCTTCACGAATGTTATCGCGGCTTATTTCTCTCAGATCAATAACTGAAACAAGCGGATGCTTCGGGTTTGGGCAACTATAGAGTTTGTGCAGATCCGAGATAGACGCGATATCAATAAATGTAGTCTGCATGATGCCAAAATAAAAGTAGATCAACTGTCAATTCAACAACCGCACAGCTACTGAACTGTACGGTTGTTTTGTTAAAGAATTGCTGGTTTGGGGGGGCATCTAACCCATTACACGGTGATGATTCGCCCATTAATAATCCCAAACAACGCCCGCTCATAGGCTTTGGCCACCTTCCACACTTCCACCGGAATGAAGCCCGGAAAATAAGGATGAATTGCCACCGATTCGGCCAATACCGTTGGGCTAACGCAATTGATTCGTATACCGCGTGGCATCTCGTGGGAGGCCGCTTTGACAAAACCTTCTATTCCACCATTTACTAGCGTGCCAATGGTACCTCCCAAAATGGGTTCCTGCGTTAATACACCGGAGATTAAGACGAATGATCCTTTATCCGCTACATGGGGCAAAGCAGTCCGAACGATATTGATCTGTCCCATTAACTTATTCCCCAGGGCAAAGGCGTAATTTTCGTCGGTCAATTGTTCCAAAGGTCCAGCAGCCACATCGCCTGCGGCATTAGCCACCGCATCAAATGTTCCGACTGCCTTGAACAGAGAGTCCAGACTTTGCTTATCCTGGATGTCGGCCTGATAGTCGCCTGACGAGCGGGAAACACGAATGACTTCATGACCACCGGCTTCCAGTGTTTTTACCAATTCCTTTCCAATGGTGCCACTTGCCCCAATAACAATCACTTTGTGCTTCATAGCCGATTGATAGGTATTTACGAATATAACTTAGAGATACATGCCACCGGATACTTCGATGCGCTGGGCATTGACCCACTTAGCCTCCTCCGAACACAAAAAGGCAACAACGCCCCCAATATCATCGGCCTGACCAATTCGGGGAAGCGCCGTAATGGATTTTATATGCTCCTGAACCTGTGGCGTTTCCCGCAATCGCCCACCATTAAAATCGGTAGCAATAGCGCCGGGGGCTACCACATTAGCCCGGATAAAGCGCGATCCTAATTCTTTAGCCATGTATTTTGTCAGGGTTTCAATGGCCGATTTCATGCTGGCATAGGCACCACTGCCCGGATAGGAAAATCGGGTCAAACCTGTGGAAATGTTCACAATCGCTCCTCCATCGTTGAGATAAGGCCGTACTTTTTGCGTCAGAAAGAATACACCTTTGAGGTGAACATTCATGAGTTCGTCAAATTGCTCTTCCGTTGTCATCGCAAATGACGGTACCGTTATTCCATGCCCGGCATTGTTTACCAAAAAATCAAAGTGGTCAGCTTGAAATTTGTTTTTCAGAATATCCTGCAATGCGGTCAGAAAAGCATCAAAGCTTTTTACTGCTCCTGTATTCAGTGGCAATGCAGCAGCCCGCTGACCCATCAGTTCGATCTCCGCTACAACCGTCAATGCCTCCTCTTTTTGCGAATGGTATGTAACGATGACATCGTTACCCTTTCTGGCAAGACTCAGTGCCATATCTTTCCCCAAACCCCGGCTTCCTCCCGTTACCAGGGCGATTTTTTTTGCGTTTGATTTCATTTTCGAAACATTGTAATGCTGTTACAAAGCTCCCGCTATCGTACCAGACGCATTTAACTATTTCTACTGATTTCTTATACTTTTCACGGTTGGTTCGCCACCTACTTATTCCTTGTGTGAGTCCCCGCTATGCGAGACGTAAATGGGCGCTTGAAATGAGGGTTTCAATCCGTTACATTTGATAGAGCAACCTGTTCAACAACGATGAATACCGGCAAAGAGATTCTATTCTTTTTCAGTGCATTGGGCGCGTTCAACGGACTTGTCCTGGGGTTATTTCTGCTATTTTTTACCAAAAAAAAGTATCTGGCTAACTACTTTCTGGGGGCATTGCTGCTCGCTTTGAGCATTAGGGTCGGAAAATCGGTTTTTCTTTATTTTGACGGAAAACTACCCAAAATTTACCTCCAAATCGGCCTTTCGGCCTGCTTTTTCATCGGCCCTTTTTTGTACTTTTTTGTGCGCTCGGCCATAAAACCGTTAATAAAATTACCAAAAAGCTGGATCTGGACACTCGTTTTGCTGGCCACCCTTACCCTGACAATTGGTATCTGGTTTCCTTATTCAGCTTATTCTGGACTTTGGAATAGCTATTTTGCCAAAGTCATCTATCTGCAATGGTTCTGCTTCCTGCTTGCCTCAGGATTTGTCATACAGGACCTGCTCGGAAAAGTTTTCATTCGGTCTTATCAAATGAAGCCTGCTGAAACCTGGATCTCCATGATCTTCACAGGCAATGCCATTATCTTCCTGTTTTATTTTTCCTCCCTGATCAACGCCCCTTTCGCTTCCTATATCAGCGGGGCCATTGCTTTTTCCCTGATCCTTTACCTGGCTGTGACTATCCTTTTTTACCGAAAAAAAACCGACGAACTCTTTCTGCTTTTACCGGCCAAACCCGTCGCTAAAAAGTTGGCGGAAAGTGACGCTGAACTATGGCTTGCCAAACTGGAAAAAGTGATGGTGGAAAAGGCTCTTTACAAAAATCCGGATCTGAAACTTCATGAGCTGTCGCGCGAAATACAGATTTCCGGACATCAGCTATCGGCACTGCTCAATGAGCACCTGGGCAAGAATTTCACCACGTATATCAACGAATTCAGGATAGAGGAAGCGTGCAGGATGATGACGATCGACCAGCGGTTTACTCTCGAAGCGATCGGTTATGAGGTAGGTTTTAATGCTAAATCGACCTTTTTTGCCGCCTTCAAAAAGCTAAAAGGGGTTACGCCCTTCAATTACCAACAAGCTACCAATCAATCCATTAGCCTCTAGACCGGGTACGGTTTTATAAATTCATACTCCTGATTTCCGTTTACCGAACCTACGCCGTCGGTTAACTGCTGATTTTTGGATCAGACAAAATCCATCCAAAATCAGCCATGAAACTAGTTGGCTTACTGTGTTTAACAGGCATCCTGCTCACTCTGACCCGTTCAGCAATTGGTCAGCAGGTTTATTCCTTGAATGTCAGGATAATCAATGCCAGTCGGGAACCCATTGCCGTGCATGCAAGGCTACTTTCCATTCCCGACTCTGCGGTACTAAAAAGCGGCTTATTTCCGGATGGCGTCGTGTCTTTTCCGGCGATACGGCAAACAAATGCTATGCTCCGTTTAAGTAGCCTGTCCTTTGCGGATACGCTCATTCGCATCCATAATGATGGTCAGCCGCAACAGAATCTGGGTATGATTGTGATGCAGGAGCATAATTTTCAATTAAATGAAGTGCGTATCAGCGGCCAGGCGCCATTAGTCAGACAGGGGAGCAACGGCAGTGTGGACGTACAGGTTACCGGCACCATCCTGGCGGGTAGTACGTCTGTAAGCCAGATTCTGGAACGATCGCCCGGAGTCACCTTCAACGAAGGGCGTATTAGTGTGGTCGGTAAGGGCGAAGCGCTACTTTTCCTGAACAGCCAGGCAATTACCTATGACCAGTTGGCAGCTATTCCAGTCAGCCAGATCGTCCGGGTAGAAATTATTGCCAACCCATCGTCCCGGTACGACGCTGAAGGCAAGGCAGTGATCCGGATCATTACCAAAGCGAATGCAGAAAAAGGCACGACCGGTTCTATTACCCAACAGTATACCTATTCAGATTTTGCCGGTGGAGAAAGCAATACGTTGTCAGACCTGAATTACAGGAAAGGCAAACTAACGATTGCTGCAAATTATACACTTCGAGCTGGCCACGATCGGGAGATACTTCACACGACCCGAACCCGGCCTGCCACAACCAACTTTCTCCACTCCGATTTAACGACCGATTGGCAGCGGAAACTTCGCAATTATTCAAGCTATGGGGTCGGAATCCAGTACAATCTCAGTGAAAATACGTACTTCTCGCTCGGTTACAAGGGTAATCTGGATAAGTTAGGGGGCAGTCAGGACAGCCGGAATACCATCACAGATGCGATTAACCAGGGTATTTACAACAGCAGGCTCGCCAAAAACGAAAAGAGGCTGAACCATTCACTGATTTTCAACTACAACCGGACGCTGGACTCCCTCGGATCAGCTTTCTTCATAGGTAGCCAGGTTGCCCGTTTCCGTACGGACGTCCGCGACCAGATCAGCGAAAACAATGCCTTAAATGACAGCACTTTCACACGACGGCTCAAAAACGACCAGTCCTACCACATTACTATTTTCAGTACCCAGATCGATTATACCAAGGCATTTGGAAGCCATAAAAAACTCGAAACCGGTTTGAAACTTACGTATGCGAAAACCGCGTCGGGAACGGATTTTCTCGTTGCTGCTTCCGGAGAATATTTTCAGCCTGACCCGAAATTATCCAGCCAGTTTGACTATACCGAGTGGTTACCGGCGGCCTATATCAATTATTCTGGCGCAATCAGTAAAAGCGTCCGCTTTGGGGCCGGGCTCAGGAACGAATGGACGCATTATAACCTCAACACAACGGCCGGAGCCGGGCAGGTGATTCAGAAAAGCTATTTTAATGTTTTCCCCAATTTTTTACTTACCAAAACCGTTTCGGACGACCTGGCCTTCCGGCTTTCCTATGTGGCCAAGATCACCCGCCCCCGATACCAGGCCCTGAACCCCTGGGTGATTTATCAGGACCCCTTCACGAGTATTCAGGGAAATCCCGGCTTGCGCCCCGAGAAGGTCCACGCGTTTGAAATCGGCATGAACTACAGGCAATTTGATCTACGAGCAGGTTACAATTATACGCTTGATCCCATAAGCGGTGCCGCTTTGCGGGGCGATGGCCCAAACAGTTACGTACTTAAAGGCATTAACCTCGAAAGAGATCATACCTTTTTCCTTTCCGGCTCGGCCACGTTGACGGTTGGCTGGTGGAATACCACCAACACCGTCACACTGAGCCAAAGTAAGTCTATTGATAATCAGTACGGTTTTGAACTGATCAAGCCACGTCCCCAGCTTTATGCGTACACCAGCAATACATTTACGATCAAAAACCTGGTCAAAATACAGCTCCTGGCCTGGTATCTGGGCGACAGGTATTACGGGCTTTATTACAACAAGAGCAGGGCTACGGTTACGCTCGGTCTGGAAAAGGATTTCTTCAAAAACGCATGGAAACTCCGGTTTACGGCCAACGATCTATTTCATCAGACCAACGTGGCAGGTACATACAGCGTAGGCGAAACGGACATCTATTTTAACAGGACTTATCCGACTTCCAATTTCACTATCAGCCTCACGTATCGCTTTGGAAAACCACTCAAAACCGGTTACCGCAGCAAATCAACTGCCGAAACGGAGCAAAACCGGGCCAGGTGATCGCCACTATTCGGCGAAGGCTCTACATAATCAAACACTGATTTTCGGCTTTTTTTATTGGTGGGGTAATTAACTCCGTAAAGTTGCTGCGATGGCTAACCGCTTTACCACCAGTTAGTGGAGTGCGTGAGGTCAGGTTAAAGAACCTAACCTCTGCGGTTTCTCCAAACCACATCCGGCATAGAGTGATGAGGTTTGGAGCATCGCATCGGCGAACCGTCGCATCGGCGAACCGTCGCATCGGCGAACCGTCGCATCGGCGAACCGTCCCCATTGTGTCGGTTTCTCAAAACCGACATCACATCGTTAACAAACGACATCACATCACCGCATCGACTGCTTTACTCACGAATTCGCATTTATAACAAGACGCTCCGTTTTTCGCCATAAGTACATTAGATATGGCTAATATGGTATTCTAAAATTGTAATCCTACAGTAGCACCCGGCCACATCCGGACGCGCGTCCCGTTATCCGTTAAGTGGTCATAAACGGACCAGCCCACCCATTCCGAGCCAATACCTTCGGCTACTTCCAGTCGAGATACCTGTACATTGAAAGTTGGAGTCAGAGTGAAGGCCATTCGGTTGCGAATGGGGAAGATGAAGCTGAACCGTGCCTGATTCAGCATATTGAGCTGGTCCCAGGTCGTGTTTTCTTCATGAATCTGATACGAAATGGCTTCAAGGCTCAACTGGACTCGCTTGCCTATTGGCTGGTTTGTACCAATGCCGTATCCGTAACCCCAGCGGTTCCGATTTGTTGTCGGCACAGTAGCGCCAAGGGCGAAAATATTGTAGAACTGACGATTACCCCCCATTTTAAAGGCCACGTTGGCGTGTAGCGCATCACTAGCCCACACCTCAAAACGGCGATAACCGTTAGGAGAAAGGCTGATCAACCCAATCTGGGGCCCATCGATATCTTGGGCAATGTTTATCAGACCAATTTGAGCGCCTTTGATCCGACCAGCAATGTTAACAATTCCGGCGATTTGGGGTCCAGTTACAGCGTTGGCAATGTTAGCGATTCCGGCAATCTGAACGCCACGAATATCCTGCCCAACCAGGTTGGCAATACCGGCAAATTGAGCCCCTTTCATCCCTTTTCCGACTACATTCGCAATACCACCAAATTGCGATCCGTGGACATTGCCACCGACAATGTTAGTGATTCCGGCGAATTGAGCACCTTCCAGTTCATTGCCTACGCTGTTGACGATTCCGGCGAATTGAACGCCATCGACATAGTCTTTTTCGATATTGAATAGACCACTCATCTCGACGCCGTCCAGTGCTGCGGCATAGCTGCCCAATGCATTTAAGGAGAAGCGGTTACTGACCTTTCCGCTCTCCAGTCCATTGGTACTTAACGGCGGAATAAAGCCAATCTGGGCAGCTCGTTTGGGATAACGATTCTGGCGGTCCTTTTGCTTATTGAGGGTATCCTGTGCATACGCCTGGCTAATGATCAAAAGACATGCGCTGAGATGCAGTAGTAACGTTTTCATACTTGTGTTTACGATTTATCAATCCGTGAAGCCGATTGTCAGCCTCCCGGATATGACCGCTTCACTCGTTTCTACCCCTACGCGCAACTCCTAAAATTTGACACATTTTTTCCAATACATTGATAATCCATTCAATTTACCTAAATACTTTATGACGCGCCTGAAAAACAATGGAGGAACAACAACCCTGTAATCAATTCACGGATTCTTATGTTGGCTGAGGAATAAACGTACTGCCCGGTCGGTATTATCGCGTTCAATAATCCATTCCCTTTAATTGTAAAAACCTGTCTATGGACTTTTATTTAATACGCCATGCCGAAAGTCAGGGCAATTTAAATCACCATTTAATTGGCGGAAGATCCAATCATTATCCGCTCTCGAAAGCAGGCGAGCAACAGGCAATCGCATTAGCTAATCGGTTGAAACGTGAGGGAATAGACTTTGATTGCTGGTATTCATCTCCTGCCGAGCGAACGAAGCAAACGGCTATCTGTCTGCGGGATACAGTGGCACCCATGACACCGATCATTTGGGAAGATCGCTTACAGGAATTAAGCCAGGGCGACTGGGAAGGGCAACTACGAAAAACAATATATACAGTTGACCAATTAGCTGCTATCAACAGTAACAACTGGCATCACAAAGCCCCTGGTGGGGAAAGCCAATTTGAAGTAGAGGAGCGAATGTATACCTTTTTAGAGTCATTATTTGGCTTGGAATCTACAGCCAAAATTGCCGTTGTTACGCATGGCATTGCCATTAAATGCCTGTTGCGCAGGCTATTAAATTCATCTCCATCCATGACTCATAAAATCAATCTAGCCAATACAAGCCTAACCGTAGTTAAATACCAGAATGGGGAATGGTTTATTGAGCGGGTTAATGATTACGCTCATCTTATGGAGGGTAAGAACGGCCCATTGTCAAACGGTTAAAATCATTCCTAAAAGGTTTGCCTTTTGACTGACGCTGAGATTTTGCCTAATCGACTCTCTGTTTTTAGATTTTCTTCTGTTGACCATTAGCAAATAGCGTGTAAGCGAATCGCCTTAAGCCGATTACTCATCCAGGCTATACATGTTGGCATTTCGTTCACCCTACTTCTGCTATTCTTCCTTCGCTCATTAGTGGCAGGCTGACAATGAACCACCCCGGCTGCTCTTCGATCACCAGTTTGCCTTCATTGAGCAATTCGTATCGAGTGACTAAGTTACTTAACCCACCACCCGCCGTTTCGACCCGGAGGCTCTTGGGCTGGAGCGTGTTGGCTACATACAGTCGTTGGTCAGCGGTTGTATAAATGCGGACATGGAGCGGCTTGCCGGGTAGAATGGCGTTGTAGCGCACGGCATTCTCGACCAATACCTGAAGCGTCAGCGGTGGAATCAGGCCCTGATCCTCCGATGTATCAACCGACAAATCCAGTATCAGGCCCGTTTGATAACGGGTTTGTAATAAGTGAAAATACGATCGAATAAACGCAATCTCATCGCGTAAAGGAACCAGTTGCTGCTCACTGGCTTGCAGCAGGTAACGGAAAACGGCCGTTAACTCGCCCAGAAACACATCGGCCTGAACGGGACTGTCGCCAATCAGTGACGATAGGGAATTAAGGCTATTGAACAGAAAATGCGGATTTACCTGATGTTGAAGTGAAATGAGCTGACTTTGCAGGGATACTTTCTCCAGGGTGCTGGTTTCCACTGTTTCGCGTTGCCACTCCTGCAAGATGTACCAGCCCTCATACAGAGCGAAGTAAATAAAGTGATAGAAAATCTGGATGCCAATATTACGGCTTAGCTCAACGGGGGTGCTATAATACTGAAACGTACCTTCAATCAGAAAACGAACCAGATGGCGTAGAAGCCAGGCAAACCCGACTAAGAGCGGTAGACTTGCCAACAGCCACAACAGGCGTTGGCGGGTATTCGTCAGGCCAGGGTAGCGTTGCTGAATCCTGAGCACTACCCAGCGGGCAAGCTGCCAGCAGATAATACCGGACGTCAGCGCAATGGTAACGCTAACCAAAAATCTATTTAGAGGCAGATTGATATAGAGTTCAAGCCGAAAAAACACACTTACGAATACATAAAGCCCTATCGGACCGAGCAAACGAAGTCGGGTGTCGTCCAGGGATTTCATAGTGTCGCTTTAGCCTCCGATTGGTTAGCCAGTAATGGCAATGTGACCACAAACAGCCCGTTAGCTTCGTGGATCGTGATATCGCGCTGCTCTAAAAGGCGATATTTGGCGGCAATATTCGCCAATCCCACCTTGTTGGAAGGTACCGCTGACTTTTTTCGCTGTAGATTATTCTGGACTACCAATAACGATTCCTTCGTGATGATCTCGATTATCAGTGGCCGTTTGGGTAAGATTATATTGTGTTTGACGGCATTCTCAACCAGCAGTTGCAGTGTCAAGGGGGGAATTCTGCGCTCTAACTGCCACTCATCGACGGCGATGTGTAGCTCAATACCCGCACCATATCGAGTTTTGAGGAGCTGAAAATAGGATTTAATAAACTGCAATTCGAGCCCCAGCGTGGTTAGCTCCTGATCATTGGCCCGGAGTAAGTAACGATACACACTGCTGATCTCATCCACGAATGTTTCTGCCTGCCGGGGATTTTCGTAGATCAGCATCGACAGCGAGTTCAGGCTATTGAACAGAAAATGCGGATTAATCTGGCTTTTTAACGTATCAAGCTGATGACGCAGTTTATTTTTTTTGAGTTGTTCGTTGTAGTTGTAAGCCTGTCGCCAGGCGCCTAAAATGTAGCTGCCTTCGTAAATGATAAAATAGATGCAATGGTAAAATATCTGAATACCAATTGAATAGGTATAATTAGGCAACGTTTGCGTGATGTAGGAAGCGTTGTTAAAAGCAATATGGGCAAGCTGTCGAATCAGCCAGGCAAAATTAACCAGCAGCGGCATGAGCAGGACCATCCAGAGTAACCGCCGGCGGGTATTGGCTAATCCTGGGTACTTTTTTTGCAATTGAATGGCTACCCAGCGAGCAATATTCCAGCAAATATATCCTGCCGTTAGACCGATCAGATCCGACCGGACCACTATACCCGTTGATAGTTCAAGATACCAGTCCAGCCGAAAAAACAGCGTGCCCCCCAGAAATAAAACTAAAGGGCCGATAATCCGTATTTTCTTGTCATTGAGAACGTTCACGGGTACTTTCAGACTATATGAAGCACAATAAGGATTGCTGTTTTTTAGCAGTATAAACGTTATCCGCCAGCAACAGGAAGCATTTCGTTACTGTAATAACAATGATGCAGTCCCAGACTTTTAGAATATCCCGCATCCATTGATGAATTTAGTTTACAGTCAGCATATTGCCAAGAAAAGACGGTAAGATTCATGATCAATAGTCGAAACGCCCCATTCCTTATATATTTCGGCTAAGAACCTTTCCTAACCCAACGAATAGCAGGGAAATAACTAGAAAAGCAAACGTTAAAAAGACACTATTCTGCATTACCTGGGCATATCCTAATTTACTTACGTCAATAAATGGGTATGGATACAAACCCGAAAACTCTCCGCGAATTAAAATATAGACGATATAACCAAGCGGGTAAAGTAACCATACAGGAACATTGGCCCAGGCTAGTTTTTTCTTGGGAACAAAAATGAACCAGTACAATGCAAAGTAAACGGGCATCACCGAATGAAGCGCTTCATCGACAACGCGCTGCAAACCTTGTGGGGCCCAGAGATGACGAAGTATTAAATTGTACACTAGCCCGACAATAACAATATAAACGGCAATGGCGGTTGAGGTTTGCGGGCTGGCAAAAAAATTACCCCGATCCGATTGGGGTCTTAGCCATAGGAAAGTAAAACACAGCGCAACCAATATATTGGTGAGGATGGTAAAAAAGCTAAAGAACTGAACGATTGTCAGGGGAATGCTCATGACCCGGTTCAGAATAATCAGGTATAACTGAAGCCCGACCGCAAGCCACCCTATTACGGCCCCGACCGCAACAAAAACCTGCCTGTTACCTGGGTATTGATCATTCATAATCGTCTATATTTAGCGTATAAATAAGTGCCGTTATCCCACGTTTATACTCTCTCGACAAGTCAGTTGTAATGCATAGGCATTCCACAGAATCCCCAAATAGCCCGATTGATCGCTCCCTCATCATAACCGGCTACTAAGGATATGGGCGGTAAATTTTAATACATATCCCCTTTTCGTAAATTCCCGATGCGACAAAACCTTTCCTGATTTTGTTTTATTTTTGCTATAGAAACTCCAATCCTTGTACATGGAAACCCCCACAACTGATCAGAAATACCCGTGGCTCCGCTTTTACCCTAAAGGCGTTCCCTACGAAATAAATCCCGATGCTTATCCGTCACTGGCAGCTCTGATTGAAGAAGGTTGTCAGCGATTCAAAGACCGGCCAGCTTACGCCTGCATGGGTAAGCAAATCACGTATGGCGAACTGGACCACCTTTCTCAGCAGTTTGCCTCTTTTTTACAGAATGACCTGGGCCTCAAAAAAGGAGACCGGCTGGCCATTCAAATGCCGAACACTCTGCAATATCCAATTGCCATGTTTGGCGCGTTACGAGCTGGCCTGGCGGTGGTCAATACGAATCCGCTATATACCCCGCGCGAGATGCAGCACCAGTTTAAAGATTCCGGCGCGAAGGCGATCGTAATTCTGGCCAATTTTGCGGCTAATCTGGAGAAAATACTCGACAAGACCGATATTCAACATGTTGTAGTCACTCAACTTGGCGATTTGCTGGGCTTTCCTAAGAAGCAGATTGTCAACGCTGTCGTTAAATACGTCAAAAAACTTGTTCCTTCGTATAGCTTACCAAACGCCATTTCGTTCAATGATGCCTTAAACCGGGGAAGCCGACATACGTTTCAACCTGTAGCGATTAAAAGCAGCGACCTGGCCTTCGTGCAGTATACCGGTGGTACGACGGGCGTCTCGAAAGGAGCCATGCTTACTCAGCGCAACATGGTCGCCAATGTAGAGGGCCAACACGTATGGATAACCCCATCAGGTATTCCGGAAGGGCAGGGCATTTTTGTCGCTGCGTTACCGCTCTATCATGTCTATGCCCTGACAACCAATGCCTTATCAGCGCTCAAGAGTGGTTGTATGAATCTGCTCATTACGAATCCGCGCGACCTGAATGCCTTTATCGACGATCTTAAAAAATATAAAGTTTCCGCTTTTACAGGCGTCAATACACTTTACAATGGCCTCCTGAACCATCCGCGCATCGGTGAGGTAGATTTTAGCAATTTAAGGGTAACATCGGCAGGCGGTATGGCGCTGCAGACGTCTGTAGCTGAGCGCTGGACCAAACTGACGGGCAACACACCCTGCGAAGGATATGGCCTTACCGAAACATCGCCCGTTCTGTCCTCTAACCCCGTTGATGGTACGGTTCGGGTTGGTACGATCGGCATTCCGTGGCCAAGCACGACGATGAGAATTATTCTCGAAGATGGCACTGAAGCGCCGGTAGGGCAACCAGGCGAGATTGTTGCCCGCGGTCCACAGGTATTTCCCGGCTATTATAACCGCCCCGACGAAACAGCCCAGGTCATGATGGGCGACTGGTTCAAAACGGGCGACATTGGCGTCATGAACGAGGATGGATTCTTCAAAATCGTCGATCGCAAAAAAGACATGATTCTGGTGTCAGGATTCAATGTTTATCCCAATGAAATTGAAGATGTGGTTGCTCAGTGCCCCGGCGTCCTTGAGGTTGCCTGCATTGGTGTTCCGGATGAAAAATCGACCGAAATCGTCAAGATTTTTGTAGTCAAAAAAGATCCGGCTTTAACCGCTGATGCTGTTAAAGCTTTCTGCCGCGAAAATCTGACGCCTTACAAAATTCCAAAACAGATTGAATTCCGGACGGAATTGCCCAAATCGAATGTAGGCAAGATTCTTCGGCGACCTTTACGGGATGAAGAACTGGCTAAACAGAAGAAATAATCACGGTCAACTTTCACGAAGCCCCTAAAACTGGACTTCGTATAAGAGTTACAGTTAACCTGCACAGAAAGAGAAAGGCCCCGACAGTATTGGCCAGGGCCTTTCTCTTTCTGTGCGTTGACGATGTTACCAATCAGGCGACCAAAACGGCCTCTTTTGGTTTAACATTCAGCAATAACACCTCTTCCTGAAATCCTTTTACCTGCTTGATAAACCGGCTCGCTTTACGGCGTGATACTTCAACCCGATCACCATTTACCAGACAGGCGCTCAGTTGCGGTCGGCCCGGCTGAAGCACATCCGGGTAAATACCCTCCAGATAGAGCAGGTTAATGATGTTCTTCTTGTGAGGGCGAACAAAAACTTTTGACGACAGACGCTCTTCCATTTTTTTGAGTGTTAACGAAACCATCAACTGGCTACCATCAGAAAAATGAAACAGGGTATAATTTCCTTCACCCTCAAGCCGAACAATTTGGTGCATCGGCATTTTTTTACGGTAACCCCAGAATGGGAGAGTGAGGTCGGGCATGTCGAATTGCAGGGCAATTTGCTCGACATAAGCGCGGGATAGTGGCTTTTGTATCAAAGCTACTCTCATAATCGATATATTTAAAGGTGTGAATAAGGATACAGTTAAACCAGTAATGCAGACTCAGCTACATAGCATAGATTAACCTCTAGCAAGTTTACAAATTTTTAAGTATCAATTCATTACGTGATTAAAAAAAAACGTTTCGAAAAAATTATCCTGTTGATTTACGTTAAAGAATATCACTTTTCCTGACTGAAAAAATCGCACTGCGAACTTATTAAGTTCATTTGTCCTTAAAACGACAACATTACCACAGATTTATTGGCATGGCAACCCTGCTTGATTTAGTCGGCAATACGCCGTTGATAGAATTGAATCGCCTGAACCCCAACCCCAATGTTCGATTGTATGGCAAACTTGAAGGCAACAACCCTGGCGGAAGCGTAAAAGATAGGGCCGCCGTTAGCATGATACAGGGTGCTTTATCGCGGGGAGATTTAAAGCCGGGCATGAAGTTAATTGAAGCAACCAGTGGCAACACAGGTATTGCTCTGGCCATGATTGCCCGACTTTACAACATAGACATTGAGCTGGTGATGCCTTCAAATTCTACCCGTGAGCGCGTCTTAACCATGGAAGCATTCGGTGCGAAGGTTATTTTAACGGAAACCATTGAAGGGGCCAGGGACTTTGCCGAAGAACAGGTACAGAAAGGTGGTTACCTGATGCTCAACCAGTTTGCAAACCCCGACAATTACTTAGCCCACTACCGCACAACGGGTCCGGAAATATGGCGTGATACCGATGGCCAGATTACGCATTTTGTCTCATCGATGGGTACTACAGGTACTATTATGGGCACCTCACGCTACCTGAAAGAGAAAAATTCGTCTATACAGATTGTTGGCTGCCAGCCAACCGACGGGTCGTCGATACCGGGTATCCGGAAATGGCCGGTTGAATATTTACCGAAGATTTTTGAGCCACAACGGGTCGATCGTGTCATTGAGGTTTCGGCTGACGACGCTACGCAGCAAACCCGAAAACTGGCTAATGTTGAGGGTGTTTTCGCGGGCATGAGCAGTGGCGGGGCCGTATGGGCTGCGTTGGAACTGGCTCAGGAACTGGAGTCAGGAGTTATTGTCTGTATCATCTGCGATCGGGGTGACCGCTATCTTTCATCAGACTTATTTGGCTAAACTTATCCGGGTTTAGTGGCCTTATAGTGCAGAGACAGTACCTTTGCAGCCATGTATAAGCGCATCATTCTGCCTTTGTTATTCCGTTTTGATGCGGAAACGATTCACCATACCGTAACGACGCTGCTTAAGTTTACCCTGGCTATTCCAGGTGTATCGGCAATTTGCCGTAAGCTATATGTGCTCGACGATCAGCGTTTACACCGCACGGTCTTCGGTCTTACCTTTCCAAATCCGGTAGGTATGGCCGCAGGATTCGATAAAAATGCCGATCTGGTCAGCGAATTGAGCGATCTGGGATTTGGTTTTGTCGAAATCGGAACCGTGACCCCCCGGCCTCAGCCCGGCAACCCGCGTCCACGCTTATTCCGGCTAAAAGCCGATGGCGGGCTCATCAATCGAATGGGATTCAACAACAAAGGGGCAGGTCCAGCTGGCGGAAGGCTCCGCCACTTTGCCCAAAATCGGGGTGGCCGAAACGTGATTATTGGTGGCAATATTGGCAAGAATAAAGATACTCCGAACGAAAGTGCCCTGAATGATTACCTGATCAGTTTTCGGGAGTTGTTCGATGCTGTCGATTATTTTGTTGTCAACGTTAGTTCACCCAATACCCCAGGTCTGCGCGACCTTCAGGAAAAAGAACCGCTAACCCACCTGCTGACAGCGCTACAAACCGAAAATCGCCAACGGCCCTCCCCTAAACCGATCCTGCTGAAAATAGCCCCGGATTTAACCAATGGGCAACTCGATGACATTATTAGCATTGTAGCCGAAACAGGTATCGCTGGCGTTATTGCCACCAATACGACCATAAGCCGCGATGGTTTGCAGACAAACGCGGCAACAGTATCGCAGATAGGTGCGGGCGGAGTTAGCGGACGACCATTACGCGAACGGTCAACTGAAGTGATTCGATACCTTCATCAGCAATCGGGTGGTGCATTTCCGATTATTGGCGTTGGGGGAATTTTTTCGGCCGAAGATGCCCAGGAGAAACTTAGTGCCGGAGCAAGCTTAGTTCAGGTATATACAAGTTTCATTTATGAAGGACCGGGCCTGGCTAAGCGTATTAATCGGGCAATTCTGAACGGAACGGTTACTTCGACTCTGCCAACTGCTTGATTCGTCAAAATTTGCCGTTTAGGACCGTTCCCGCGTTTTCCCCGAATTATGTGTTTTTCTACACGATTTTTCGTTAAAAAATGGGAAATTTACCACTGCCGCTTCAGCCCTACCCCAACGCATGGCACAACCTACGATATCATCACGACAGAATACAGTTCGTCAGCCTACTCCAGATCGCAACCGACAGAACGCGCCCCGACCAAGCCGCGACAACGGCTCGGCAGGTCGTCTGCGGGAGCCGCGACCATCTTTTGACTGGGGAGCCGCGCTGGATAGTTGGTTTAGCGACCAGCGCTCAACCCTCACGTTAGGCGTTTTACTTATGCTGCTGGCAGTTGGCCTATTCGTTGCCTTTATATCATACCTGATTACCGGCCAGGCCGATCAGAGTGTAGTTGGCTCGGCGTTTTCTCAGCCATTGGCCGAATCAGGTCCTGAAACCCGCAACTGGGTTGGTCTGGTAGGTGCTTTCGTTGCCCATGTATTTGTGTTCCGATGGTTCGGCGTTGGCGCATTGACACTGCCCATCATTATGTTTTTGGCGGGCTATAAACTTACCCTCCGCCGAGAACTATTACCACTGAGTCGGGCTACGGCGGGTTTGCTTTTTCTGTCGGTCTGGAGCAGTTTGCTACTGGGTTATATTGTTCTCGTTACCGATTCTGCTGAAACGGACAGCATCTGGTGTGGCGGCATTGGCTATGAGTTCAATGTTGCGCTCTATAGCCTGTTTGGCTGGGGGAATCTGGCATTTATTGGCTTTGTTTTGTTTCTGTTCGTCGTTTATTTCTTCGATGTCAGAAATATAAAACTCCCCAGTTTTTCCGCGCCTAACCTGGCCGGTAGCGTTCGCCCGAAATCGCCTAAACGCCCTGACGATACGCTACAATCGTATGAAGAGAGCGAAGCGGACTATGAGGAAACGGTTCCGGATTATACAGCTCCGATTGATTTTTCGCACTCAGTACCTGTTCCTGAAGACGATATTTCTTCGCCCAGTAATCCATTGAGTGATGTGAATCATCAGGAGGCATCAGTGCCTGAAATTATTGCGAAGTCGACGGGCGTTACCCTGACGATCAAAAACCGGGAATCGGTCACTGATGATCCGGTATCTGAACCCGAAGAACTTGGCGCAACGCCAGCGCCGACCTTTGAACCAGATCCATTCGAAGACGATGATCTGGTTGCTACTCATGGTCTCTATGACCCAACTCTCGACCTGCCCCAATATCAATACCCAACGAATGACCTGCTTACCGAATACCAGAACACACGCAAGGCGCAGGTTTCGGAAGATGAGCTGACAGCCAATAAAGAACGCATTGAAACCACGCTGCGTAATTTTGGTATTGAAATCGACTCCATTCAGGCATCGATCGGGCCAACGGTCACGCTTTATGAAATTGTTCCGGCCAAAGGCGTCCGAATTTCTAAAATCAAAAGCCTTGAAGACGACATAGCGCTTAACCTGTCGGCGCTGGGCATTCGGATCATTGCGCCAATGCCGGGCATGGGTACTATTGGTATTGAGGTGCCGAACAAGAATCGTGAAATGGTCTCGATGCGATCGGTTATCACGAGCGACATTTTTACGAGCAGTAAATTCGATTTACCGATCGTATTGGGCAAGACCATATCCAACGAGATTTACGTTGCTGACCTGGCTAAAATGCCGCACTTGCTGATGGCTGGGGCTACCGGTCAGGGTAAATCGGTGGGATTAAATGTGCTGCTCACCTCGCTGATTTACAAAAAGCATCCGTCGCAGCTAAAATTGGTACTTGTAGACCCCAAAAAGGTCGAACTGACGTTGTTCAATAAGCTCGAACGGCATTTTCTGGCAAAGCTCCCCGATTCGGAGGAGCCGATTATTACCGATACGAAAAAGGTCGTAAACACCCTTAATTCGCTGTGCATCGAGATGGATAATCGGTACAACCTGCTAAAAGATGGCGGTTGCCGGAATCTGAAAGAATACAATGCGAAGTTTGTAAAACGTCGGTTGAACCCCGAAAAAGGCCACCGCTTTCTTCCCTACATTGTCTTAATTGTCGATGAGCTGGCCGATTTGATGATGACTGCTGGCAAAGAAGTGGAGCAACCCATTGCCCGACTGGCGCAGTTAGCACGGGCTATCGGGATTCACCTGGTTGTGGCTACGCAACGTCCGTCGGTGAATGTTATTACCGGTCTGATCAAAGCGAACTTCCCGGCCCGTCTATCGTTTAAAGTAACATCGAAGATCGATTCACGGACAATTCTGGATACAGGCGGAGCAGAGCAGTTAGTCGGTATGGGAGATATGTTGCTTTCGTCGAACTCCGATATTATCCGCTTACAGTGTCCATTTGTGGATACCAACGAAATTGAAGATCTCTGCGATTTTGTAGGTAATCAGCGCGGCTATGATGAGGCTTATGCGTTACCGGAATTTATTGGCGATGATGGAGGTCAGAGCGACGATAAAGACGTAGATCTCGACAATCGGGACCCAATGTTTGATGAGGCCGCCCGGCTGATTGTTATTCATCAGCAGGGAAGTACGTCACTCATTCAGCGCAAACTCAAGCTTGGCTACAACCGCGCCGGGCGGCTTATCGACCAATTAGAAGCGGCCAAAATTGTGGGGTCTTTTGAGGGCAGCAAAGCCCGCGATGTACTCGTTCAGGATCTGCAAATGCTGGAAGAAATCCTGAAACGCCTGAAGGGAGACTAGACAGTCAATCAGCACGTTAACAGTTCCTAATTAAATGGATCAAATTAAACTTTTCGTGTTGTTTTCTAGTCTAATTACAATAAGATAGCTCGTACGGTCAGTTGTCTTCACAACCTGAATTTAAGAGTAACTACATAAAAATGAAAAAAGTAGCATGGATGCTGGGGCTGGCAGTAGTGATGGCACTACCCGCAGTAGCTCAGAAGGATAAGCGGGCGAAGGGCATTCTGGATGCAATGAGCAAACAGTATAAATCCCTGAAATCATACCAGGCCACCTTCACCTATGCCAGTGTCGGAGCTGGGGCAAATGAATCCTATAAGGGTGACTTAAGCGTAAAGAATTCGAAGTTCCGGTTGAAACTAGGAGGCCAGGAAGTTTTCTCCGACGGGCAAACGATGTCTACCTACATCAAAGAATCCAATGAAGTGAATGTACAGGATTATGAAGATGGCGCTGCTGGCGAACTTAATCCTACCCAGATTTACACCATCTATAAACGTGGGTTCGATTACCGTTTTTTAAAGGAGCAAAAGCAGAACGGCCGTACCCTCGAAGTCATCGAACTGACTCCAAACCGGCAGAAGAGCCCAATTTCAACCATTCAGATTTCGGTAGACAAAGCCGACAAATCAGTTCGTAACTGGCTGATCATTAATAAAGACGGCAAGCGAACTACCTACACTATTACGAAGTTTACGCCGAACGCCAATGTAGCCGATTCGGATTTCATCTTCGACAAATCAAAGTATCCGGGCGTTGAAGTCGTTGACCTCCGGTAATCAATGAGTGAGGATGTATGATGAATCTCTTCTGGAAGTCAGAATATATCATACATCCTGAACCATACGTCGCTTTACACTTTCCCTCCATACGCCAGATCACCTGCGTCACCAAGTCCGGGAACAATGTACGAATGTTCGTTCAGGTGACTATCGATAGCCCCAAGCCAGAGATGACATTGGGGTAATTGGCGCTGCACATGACGAACTCCTTCCGGGCTGGCAATTATAGCGGCAATATGCGTTTGTGCCGGAATTCCGTAGCGAAGCATAGCATGATATATTTTTTCTAGCGAACGGCCCGTAGCCAGCATTGGGTCACTTAGAATAAGAGTTTTACCGCTTATATCCGGGCTGACAATGTAATCCATTGTAATCTCGAACTCATCACTATCGCTGGCACTATACCCCCGATAAGCGCCCGCAAAAGCGTTTTCTGCCTGGTCGAAATAATTGGCTAATCCTTGATGAAAAGGCAGACCAGCCCGCAATATCGTCGCCAGAACCGGCTGTTGTCTAAGCAGTTGTGTTTCAGAAATGCCGAGTGGCGTTTTTATAGAAACATTATGGTAAGGAAGCGTCTTTGAAATTTCATAAGCCATCAATTCACCGATCCGCTCGAGATTTCGACGAAAGCGTAAACGGTCTTTCTGGATCGAAACATCACGAAGTTCGGCCACGAATTGATTAACCAGCGAGGGCTGTTGCGCAAAAACAAACATAGATAACAGGGGTCTTTCTCCGTAAATTAGCCGGATGACTGGCGTATATCCAAACCAATTGCCTAATTTGTCGCTCAGATAAAGCAAATTGTGTGGATGAACGGAGTGGAGTGAGCTATCCGGTAACTTGTATGCAGCGTTTTTTTTACGTATTTGGTTTTTTAGTAGTATCCTTTCCAGTCTGGTCCCAGAGTCCATTTGTACCTCTCAATGCGGACTATTACCATCTAATCGATCGACTGGAAATTCGGCAGGGTCAATGGGCCGAAGGTTTTCACAGCTCCGTAAAACCCTATAATCGCCAGAGTATTATTCAGCTCACCGATAGCCTGCTTACGAAACCTGGCCGACCCTTTTCTGATACAGACTACTTCAACTTTAATTACCTGCGGGATGATAGCTGGGAATGGACCCGGCCGTCGACCGATTCGCTGACCCGCGATCCTTTTACGAAGCATTTGCTGCCACCACCGGCTCCCGGTGACAGTAAAAAACCGCTGAGTGGAAAAATACCTTTTCTTCGGTCATTTTATCGCAAAAAAGCCGATTTCTATAGCCTACAGACGCCTGATTTTGACCTCCATGTGAATCCCGTTGTCTATTTTGGTATTGGGGGCGAACAGGCTCCTAATCCGGAATCGCCCACCAATGAGTCATTAAGGTATCCTTTTGTGAATACCCGCGGTCTGGAAGTGAGAGGTACAATTGGCAAAAAACTTGGTTTCTACACATTCTTCGCCGACAACCAGGCCATTTACCCTTATTATATTAATGATTATGCCCGGATATACCGTCCGGAGGTAGGCGGAGGGTTTGCCCCAGGCGAAGGATTTACCAAAATTTACCGCCAAAACGGCGCAGACTTTCTGACGGCACGTGGTTACTTTACGCTCAATATTTTAAAAATTATAAACCTCCAGTTTGGTCACGATAGAAACTTCTTCGGAAATGGATTTCGTTCTCTACTGCTTTCCGATAATAGTGCCCCTTATTTATTTCTAAAGTTAACGACGCAGCTAGGTCGTAAAATCCAGTATACAAATCTTTTCACCGAACTACAGAATACCCAGGAAAGCGTACTCCCTAATATGCTCATTCCGCAAAAGTTTGCGGCAATGCACCATATCAGCATTAATATAAGCCCAAAGATCAACGTGGGCGTGTTCGAAGCTGAAGTATTTAGTCGGGATCGCCTGGATATAAACTATCTGAACCCAATCATCTTCTATCGCTTCGTAGAATCGTATAGAGGGAGTGCCGACAATGCCATGATCGGGATCGACTTCAAAGCGAATTTCCTAACTCAGTTTCTGGTTTATAGCCAATTCCTGTTAGACGAATTCAGGCTCAGTGAGCTGATGTCTGGCAAAGGGAATTGGACGAATAAATTTGCGTTTCAGCTTGGGGCAAAATACATCGATGCCTTTAACGTACCTAATCTCGATATTCAGACCGAACTAAACTTAGCCCGACCTTATACCTATTCGCATTTCAATACAACCTTTTCGTCGGCAGGGCAGGGCAATTACGCGCACTATAGCCAGCCAATGGCTCATCCGCTCGGCGCTAACTTTGTTGAAGGGCTTGGTATAGTGCGTTACCAGCAGAAAAAATGGTCTGGAAACGGAATTTTTGGTGTCATGATGTATGGAGCCGATATACCCGGCCGTAATTATGGTGGCAATATTTTGTTAGATTACTACAGTAATGTTCGAAATGAAGGAAACTTCATTGGGCAGGGCCGAAAAACCATTGTTACCTATGCCGACCTTCGGGCTTCCTATATGATTCGGCACAATATTTTTCTGGAAGGTCGCTTATTATATCGCTTCAAAGACAGCGAATACCAGCCTGATAGCTATACCGACAAGTTAGCCAGTTTCGCGCTCCGCTGGAATCTTCCATATCGAAATTGGGTCTTTTAAAATCAGATTTTCGCCTTCAGTTTTGAGTTTTCAGTCTATAGTAGCCAACTTTGGCCTCCGTTTGCTGCTTCATCAACTGAACATTGGCAGTAGACAGTTTAAAACTACTTTTCAATGCTTGATATTATTCGCCATGAACTGACTGAAGCACAGTCAGTTTTAGATACATTTCTCAGCAATTCCGACAATCTTACAGCGATCGACCAGGCCGCCCGGCTGATGGCCGATGCGCTAAAAAAAGGCCGTAAAATTATATCCTGCGGCAACGGCGGATCTCATTGCGATGCCATGCACTTTGCGGAAGAACTTTCTGGACGCTATCGCGACGATCGGCGCTCGCTGGCCGCAATTGCCATTTCTGATGTGAGTCATATCTCCTGCGTAAGCAATGATTATGGCTATGAATTTGTGTTTTCCCGATTTATTGAAGGCCTTGGTAACGAAGGTGATGTTTTACTCGGCTTAAGCACAAGTGGTAATTCGGCCAATGTAATTAGAGCCGTAGAAGCGGCCCGGTCGAAAGGGATGCACGTAATTTTGTTAACGGGAAAAGACGGTGGCAAGCTTGCCGGAAAAGCAGATGTGGAGATTCGTGTTCCACATTTTGGTTACGCTGATCGAATTCAGGAAATCCACATAAAAGTCATTCACATCTTTATCTTGCTTATAGAAAAGCAGGTTATTGGTAAATAACTCCCCATTCGGCCAGTGGGCATGTTGCCAGGTAGGCTGCTATGTCAATTATAAATTTTCGGCAACAGGTGTTACTAATTACTGTTCTTTAATGACTAAAGTGATCCGTAAAAAATTACACCTTTTGTTTTTTTATTTAGTGGTATAGAGAAATTATAGTATTTCAGCGAAATAGCCGCTTTTTTTCAAAAATCAATCTAATCGCTCATTTTAACTATTTATATATGTGAAAATAAATATCCTTTATAGTTAATAATTAAATAAAAAGTAAATACCAACTATAGTCACTCAAAGTTAAAATACATAAATTAGTTGTATTTTAATCTAAAGAATACAAACTATGATAGATTCTCTTAATTAGAAGAAATTATCTATTCTTAAAAAAAGATAATTTTATCATATAAAAGAATCAACGTGCAGGCAAACTTGAGCAAGATGCACAATCAATAATTATTAAATAGTATATACATGGTGTTACTTTGCCATTACGCTAAGATATATTCTTATTACGCAACGTTATTGACGTTGCGTGCTCATTAATCAAGCTAATTATCAGCTGCATTAGTATCCATTTTGCAAAATTGACCAAACATTATCTTTACTTATATTCATTTACTTTTAACAAAACTTGAATTTTACAGAAATAAGAAAGAGCCATATTATAAATAATAGTCATATATAAAATTCTCATTTATCATTTCCTTGAGTATAATTGGGCAATATTGATACCTTATAAGTGGTATCCGTTTAAAAATTTCTCTAGCCGCACCAATTTTTATGACCCATTAAGCATATCCTCCTCTCTAATCCATAGTTAACTCATGGCTAAATCCAGATGTCCACGTTGTCAGCATACAGCTTTTGAGCTACAACCGGCTCCGGTCAAGAATAGTGTATACCAACTGTATTTTGTTCAATGCACTGCCTGTGGCACGGTTGTCGGAGTAACTGACGATAGCATGCATTTGGTTGTCACTCTTTTAGAAACGCTTAATATAAAACTTTAATACTGTTGAGTCTGATAGTGGTGAATTTCAACCGTTAATGGAGTCTCAGGACGAAATATACTATTAACAACTGTTCTACCTGATAATTTTACGGTCAGCCCCAACGATTCTGCTGCTACAATTAACATTTCCAGCTCAGCTACTTTAGCTCTTATCTCGTCAGCAATTTGTTGTTTATCTTTCGATTTCATGGCAACTTTAAACAGGATTGTTGATTGAAAATCAGTACGCTATATATCATATTCTCCATCATTAATCGTGCCGGGTCGTTTTTATTTCCTACCTGTTTATCAAAAAAAACTATTGTACGTGTCAACCCAGCCCAAAAAGATGCACTACTACCGTATAAATTTTATCTTTTGTGCTTTCCTTACTATTAACAACACTTTTTCGTAGTAATGAAAACGTTTAGACTGGCTTTCTTCTGCTTGCTATGCCTCCTGGCAACCCGTATTACAAATGCCCAAACAGCTTCTAAAACCGGCACTTTATCTGATATGAGCTTTCTGGAAGGGCACTGGCAGGGAACGTTCAGTGGTGGGCCCATTGATGCGGTATGGATTGCACCCGCTGGTGATAACCTGACTGGTTTCATCCGGATGATGAAAGACAACAAAGTTACGATGTACGAAATGTTGATCTTCGAACAAACCGAGCGTGGCCCAATTGCCCTGGTCAAGCACTTCAAGCCCGGCCTGATCGGGCAGGAAGAAAAAGATAAGCAGGATCGATACACGTTTATCGAAGCAAAAAAAGACTATGCTCTGTTCGAGAAAGAAGATGGATCGATTCGAATTATTTACGAAAAGCGATCAAAAGACCAGTTGGTCATACAGCGTGGCCAATCCAAAGATGGCAAATGGGCATTCAGTGACCTATTTGTTTTCAATCGAGCCCACTAGCCTAATCTTACAAAGTGTGGTCTAATTGTGCACAAACGAATACGTTTTTCCCGGCTCAAGCAGCGGATGTGGGCCTTCCATATCTTTGCCGGAAATCGTATAAGGTATATTCTCGAAAAATACTTCCACGATCCAGGGTTCAAACCGGAATTCAAAATAGTTATGTGCTTTTGAATCAATCGTGAAGACCGAATAACGGTCCGGGCATAGCTCGAACCGCAACGAAATTGCTTCGGCTGATAAGCTGGCGAAATGCACATCACCGTCGGCATTTGCCATTTCCCGATGAACATCAGTACCATTTCTGGTCGTGCATTCCACGTAACGAAGTAGTTGTTTGTTGGGATCAACTATACGAATAGTAATCCCTTTATCTGGCGTTTTCCGACTGGTAATGAGTGCAAAATCTTTGGGCGGACGAGGGCGGCTGGTTAAGATAATCTGTTTATCGCGCTGTTTCCAGGTACCTTTCCCGAAGCGGTCGAGTGCTCCATATGCAAAGAAGAATTCAAACGTAGAATCGGCGTTCAATTTGATACCTGAGCCGACTTCGCGCACTCCGGTCAGATAATACTCTCCGGTCATTGATGTCTGAGAAGATTGAGCGCTTAATCTGGTTACGGGAAAACAAATAACCAACCAAAGCGCAAGTGTACGGGAAAAGGGCATGACTAATTTTTTTTCGCCTGAAAGCTACGGGTTATCAAACCAATACAGCTGCCACTCACTCATAGCACTTATTGAACGGAAAGATACACCAACCGAATCTGGCCATAGCCTGAAACACCACCTGCCAGGCGTATAGTATTCAGTAAAGAGCTACCAGGTAGCTAGTCTATTTTAGCAAAACGAGGAACTCATGGATTGGCGAATTTGTGGCATGCATACAGACTATTTAGCCGATTTGCGGCAACTTTATCTGAACTCACGCACTCAGACGTTCACATGGCTTGATGCATCGACAGCCAAGCTCGATGACTTCGATAAGGCAACGCAGGATGAGGTAGTATTGGTGGCCATATCAGACGAAAGACCCATTGGCTTTGTTTCGTGGTGGCCACCGGATAATTTCATCCACAACCTCTACGTCGATCCGCATTTTTTTCGTCAGGGCATTGGGAGAGCCCTGCTTGCCGGATGTCTGGAGAAACTGGAACGACCGGCAACCCTCAAATGCTTACAGCAAAATACGAATGCAATATCGTTCTATCAAACGCAGGGCTGGGTCATAAAAGAAGAAGGCACCTCAGACGAAGGTGCCTATTTTCTGCTGATATTCCACGAATAGAGTTAGGAGAAAGGAAACGAACTGCACCTCTCCCCCACTTATTATTTGCCGCTGCTCAGTTTAGATGCTTTCGCTTCGTTCAGTTCTTTCAGCAATTCGGCTACGGCAGTATCCAGCTGGCTATTTTTATCGGTATAGCTTTCGCCAATTGGGCGCGATACGGTAATATCTACCGGTCGGGGAGCCAGCTCCATATTTTTGCCGGTATTGTCCGTAATCTTGGAAAATGGAAGCCGCAGATTTGAGCCATCGATGAGTTGCGCAGCCGATGTGTAGATAATCCATCCCGCCGTTGGTTCGCCAACTACCTTACCAACTTTAAGCGTCCGGTAGCCTTCTGTGAAATCTTCAGCATCGGAGAGCGAGTGCTGATTCGTTACCAGAATGGTTGGCGTTTCCAGTGCTCGCTGACCCAGCTGTGTCCGGGCCGGGGCCGACGGTAGTCCGCGTGAGGTCATGGTCATGTATCCTTTCCGGGTAAACACATCAAGCGCATACGCATTCACGAAACCGCCATTGTTATTCCGAACGTCAACGACAACGCCTTCACGAGCGTGATTATCAGCATCCAGATCGAGACTCAGCTGCGCCAGCGATTCGGCCGACATATCATACATGTGTACGTAGCCGAGCCGCCCACCACTGACCTTATCGACATACTGACGTTGCTGTTGTACCCACTGTTTGTAAAGCAGTCCTTTCTCTGTCGTTTGATTGACTGGCCGGATGGTCACCTCGCGCGGAGTTCCATCAGCCGAAGGAGCTACCATCAGCGAAATTCGCCGGTTCACCTGGTTTTCGAGAAGCTGATCAAGATTGGTCGAGGCCGTTATTTTCGTATCGTCGATAGCCACTAAGTAATCGCCAGGTTTAATCGTGCCAGACAGGGCGGCTGGACTCAGCGCAATAACCTCCGTGATTTTCAACTTACCCTTATTTTCGTATTCGTCCCGGTCGAAACGAAGCCCAATGCGGCCCGTAGTCGTTTGAACGGAACCCGCCGGTGCCGAGATACCCGAGTGCGATGCATTCAGTTCGCCTAACATCAGGCTAATCAGACGACGAAGCTCATCGGGTGTACGGGCACCAGCCGCCAATGGCTCATACTCGGCCCGAACCGCTTTCCAGTCGGCGCCGTGGAAGGTAGAATCGTAAAAACCTTTGCTCTGAATATCCCAGGCCTGCCGGAAAACCTGTACTTTTTCATCGCTGAAATCGACGTCCATTTCCGCTGTCACGTTTAGCGGTTTAGCTTCTCGTCTGTCCAGGGTTATAGACTGAATTCGGCCCTGTTCCAAATAGAAAATCTCTTTCCCATCGGGCGAAAATTGCGCACCATTTTTAGTTCCAGCAGTTGAGGTAAGTTGGCGCGCTACACTCTGCTCGCGGCCCAGTTCATCAAGCGAGTAGGTATATAAATTCTGCTGACCGGCTACGGTTGCGATCAATAACAGCGTTTTTCCGTCTTTACTGATTGTATGTGCATCTACATCTACGCCAACGGGCAACAGACTCAACCGTTGACGAATATCCTCAAAAACGATTTTTGCAGGTCCTCCCTTCTCTATTTTAGCCGTATCGCCCAGCGCTCGCGCAGTGGTATCGCGGGGATTCGTTTTGGCGGTGGCGGGTGTTGTCGGTGCAGGTTTCAGCGTCTTGGGGACTTCTTCATTGAACAAATCCCGAAACTGGTCTTCCCGGAACTTAGGCGAACGCGGAACCAGATCAATGCGGGCAATTTGCGCGGTTTCGGTTCGCTGAGTTGTTCCGAACAGGATGTATTTTCCATCGGGGCTCCAGCTAACGTTACCGCCAAAGGTATTGGCCAGGAAGCTAACCGGCTTGCTTTCGCCCCCAGCAGACGGAATCACGGCGATATTCCGAAAGGTTTTGGCACCATATGACGCAAACGCAATCCATTTCCCATCGGGCGACCAGACAACGGACCCGTTAGACCCAAACGGCGGACGGCCCAGATAGGCTTTTTTCAACAGTCGGTCTTTTTTTGCTGCTAGGTCAAGCACTCGCAGTTCCTGACCATTTCGAACAAAAGCCAGCGATTTACCATCCGGCGAGAACACAGGAGATCCATCATCCTGCGAACCGTCTGTCAGGCGGGTTTCGTCGCGCGTTGCAAAATCGTAGCGGTAGAGGTGAGCCACACCGTCGCGGGTCGATATATACACTAGGCTACGGCTGTTAGGCGTCCATACGGGCTGCGATTCGTTGGCTGCGCTATGGCTAATTCGAGTAGCATCGCCCCCGTCTTTGGCAGATGCGGCAAATACTTCTCCATGCGCAATGAAAGCAACTTTTTTCCCGTCGGGCGATAAAGCCATTTCGCGAAGCTGATTAGTTAGTTTCAGGTGCTCAATGGCGGGGCTTGCAGCAACACCCCGAAGCCGGATCGAAACAGGAGCGGCCTGTCGGCTGGCTACATCGTATTTCCAGAGTTGAAAATCACGCTCAAAGACAATAGCCCGGCCATCGTAACTAATCGATGGCCACAACACCCGACCGCTGTTGAACGTGGTCAGCATTGCGGGCTTGCCACCAATGGGTAGTGTCCATAAATTTTGTCCCTGGCTGCGGTCCGATACGTAAAAAAGTGTTTTCCCATCCTGATTCCACATCGGCCACAGCTCTTTGGCTCCGCCTTCGGTAAGTCGCTCATAAGCCGAACCTGTTTTTTTGGCATCGATACGATACAGCCAGATTTCGGATTCATCCAGGTGGCTATGCCCTTTGCGCCACCACTGGTTTGATGCGATGCCCCGCGCCGAAAAAGCCAGCGTTTTGCCATCTGGCGAAGGCATTCCGTAAAACTCATTGGCATAACGGTCGGCCGTTATTGCCATCGGTGTACCCCCTGTGATGGGCACCCGATAAATGTCGTTCATACCCGAAATATCGCGACTGGTCGATTGAAAATAGACCATCTTCCCATCGCGCGACCACGCATTAAGCACTTCAGCGCCATCATCGTAGGTAAGGCGTTTGATCGTTCCCGTTTCCAGTGCCAACAGGTAGATATCGCCGTTGCCTGAGCGCGACGAAGTAAAGGCCAGGTATTTACCATCCGGTGAATAAAGTGGTCGCGATTCGTTATCGGGATGTGATACCAGCAGTCGGGCTTCACCCCCTGCTGCGGGCACGGTCCAGATATCGCCACCGGATACAAACGCGATTTCGGCCCCATCGGGCGAAAGACTTGGCTCAGCAAAGGCGAATTTGGGTGCCGGGCCAACCGGTTGCGTCTGCCCCAATACCGGTGCAGTCAATGAAGCAGCCAGTAAAACGCGAAGAAGTAAAGTTGTTGAAGTGCACATTCAAAGAGCTTGGTTAACTTTTGAGAGGAATCGGTTCGCCGACAAAAGCAGATACAGTAATTGTATCTGCCAACAAATTAACCTAAAAATAAGACCGCTTCGGCAGGAAGGCAAGTACCCAGGTAGTATGATGCTACTTCAGATAATTATAGGCGATGATAACACCAAATGCAAAAACGATATGCCCCAGAAACAGCGTGATCAAATAATGCTTTAGTGAAATTGCTGGTGGATTTGGGTGAATAGCAAAGAATCCATACCAAAACGCAATAGCGACAAGACCGTTGCCAATCCCCAGCCAAAGGCCCGATTGTAAATCCGGGCCACCAATTCCCCAGGACCACAGTAATGCATAACACAAGGCGAACAGTATGCCAATGAAATAGTGGGCAATGATACCGACTGAAATAGCCCGTGGGCTATCTGACAATTTTCCATCGGGCGACGTTTGAAAGGTCAGCATTGTCCCCAGAATTTTCACTACCTTCAGGACCCGTTCGGTCAGGAAAGTCACCAAATACATGAAGGCCGTCATGAGTGCTGTGCCGACTACGCCTGCCAGCATAATGTCAAGTACGTTCATTGTTCAGGATCTATCGTATTATGCCTGTTCAGTTCTGTTGGTGCATTAACTTAAATTTAGCCGTATCTGCTTAATCTGTTAGGCTATGTCCTCGTATATAATCCCTGCTCAAACCCGCATTGGTCACGTTCATCTCAAGGTCTCAGATCTGGACCGCGCCCTGGCATTCTACTGCGATCTGCTTGGCTTTTCGCTCATAACCACCTATGGGAAAGAAGCGGCCTTTATTTCGGCCGGTGGTTACCATCATCACATTGGGTTGAATACGTGGTATAGCAAGGATGCTCAACCAGCCCCTGTTCGGGCAGCAGGTTTGTTTCATACCGCCATTTTATACCCTACCCGCCGTGATCTGGCGGTTGCCCTACAGCGACTTATCGAGGCAAAGTACCCGATTACCGGTGCATCAGATCATGGTGTGTCGGAAGCATTGTACCTCAATGATCCGGATCGGAATGGCGTTGAACTCTACTGGGATCGCCCAATGGATCAATGGCCTCGTAAACCCGATGGCTCCATTGAAATGTATACACATTCTCTGGATCTGGAAGACCTGCTAAGTGAGATTTAGTTTATTCTTCCACAAGCTAGCTACTGCTGAAGCAATTCGGGAGGTAACACACTAATGTTCTGAACCTGAATATTTCGGTAAAACACTTCAGCTCCTTCCGACTGTAGTTGAATCTTCCCTTTTGTAAGTGGAACTGTCTGACCATTGACCAGGTGGCGCGTATGTGTCAGTACCAAATTGACTTTTCCGTTCATCACATGCAGGCAGGTATCGCCGAAACAGTAAAGTTCCAGTACATTCCATTCACCGGAGGGTTTTTCACTATCGGGATTTTTAAGGCACGACCGGCCAACTGGTGTTTTATCCTGAAACGTTACCAGATCAGCTCGAGGTTGATAAACGTAGGCCCCCTTTTCATTTTTGCGAGCTGTAATATCGGCCAGCACGTTCATGACACCCCAGTAGTCGCCACAATCGCCCTCCTGAACCTGTAACTCGAACGATTCCATCCACAGCATCGGTGTACCATGCGGTCCAACACTGTGGTAAAGTAGCCCACTATCGCGGGGGCGGTCGAGTTTGGGGGGCCATTTCTGGGTTCCCCACTTGAACTCTAGTCGCAGATGGTAGTTTTCAAACTCGGCCAGTGTATTGATACCGCCAAAGGTTTCGCCCGATATCCGCAAAGCGGGTTTACCGTCTACAGTAACTGCTGAAAACACATGGTTTGGGTCGTTGTTCAAGCCCAAAGGTGGCGTTTTGCGATCCGGACTGTCTTTAGCATAAGGTTTATCCAGGTATGTTTCCCAACCGCTAAAGTTCTTTCCGTTAAATAATGATTGCCAGTTGCCCGGCTTCCCAGACGACTGGGCAACGGCAGAAACACAAACGAGCAGGCTGGCACAGACAGCGAGAAAGAGCTGTTTCATGTAGAGGAGTCTTTAGGAAAATAAGATTACATCCCGGCTTAAACGGGCAATATCAATCGTGATAAACGATGAATGCCATAACATTGGGCTATGGCATTCATCGGTTGACTTACAATGGCTGCAGTTTGAGGTTCTTCCAGCGGACTTTGATACCACCGCCATCGTGGATTTGGAGAGCTACTGAACCCTCACCCTTACCAATTTTTTCGTCGTGAAGATCGACCATTTCAGTACCATTGAGATAGGTCTGAACATGATCACCATCAACCCGAATGCGAAGTTTATTCCACTCCCCAGGCTTCAGAATGTTTTCTTTCTCGTCGGGGATCTGCACGAGCCAGTTCCGGCCATAGGATTCGTAAATGCCGCCCGTGTCGTGGTTGGGTGGGGCTACTTCTACTTGCCAGCCACTAATTTTGGTGCCATCAATGGTGGAGCGGAAAAACACCCCGCTGTTTCCATTAGCCTCCTGTTTGAATTCGAGCGATAGGTCAAAGTTCTTGTAGAATTTTTCGGTTGCCAGATAGCCGTACTTCTTATCAGGACCGCTCTCGCAGATGAGTTCTCCATTTTCGACATACCACTTTTCTGTACCATAAATCTTCCATCCGGAAAGATCTTTCCCGTTAAAAAGATTGATCGTTTTAGTTGGAGCCGTGAAGGCCAGAACGCTCAGCACGAAGCCAATGGCAATAAAATACTTCATTTAGAACAGGGAGTTAGAGTTAATTTTTATAGTTGCAAAATCTCATTCTGTTGCGAATGAGCCCACAAAACTACGTTATCGGCTAGCCATAATCACACAAACCGGGGCCGGAACTTTCACCGACTGACCCGTGTAAGTTAGCTTGCCCGATTTCTGATCGCGCTTAAAAATCGTGATATTGTCCGAATCCTGATGAGCCACAAAAACAAAATCCCCTTTAGGATCAATCAGGAAATTGCGGGGTGTTTTACCTTCTGTTGGCTGGTCAGCTACTTTTGTCAGCTTCCCATCGTTACCGATGGCGAAAATAGCCAACGTGTTAGCGCCCCGGTTAGACTGGTATAAAAACTTGCCCGACGGGTCAATGTGGATGTCGGCGCTGGTATTCTGGCCCGTAAAATCAGCAGGCAGCGTTTTTACATTATCCTCAATTACGGTCAAGGCACCCGTTTTCGGATTACGGGACAGTACGGCCACCGTTGACGTTAATTCCTCGACCAGGTAAGCATATTTTCCATTCGGATGAAAAGTAAAATGGCGCGGCCCTGAACCAGGTTTTACACTGACGTAAGGCGTTGAAGCGGGTTTCACCGTACTTGCTTTGGCATCTACATCGAAGATATTCAGCTTATCGGTTGTCAGGTCGGCGACGTAGACAAATCGATTGTCGGGAGCCAGCGTTGCTGAGTGAACATGCGCTTTTTCCTGGCGCTTTTCATTAGGTCCTGTACCAGCGTCCTGAACGCTATCCGCGGCTGCACTCAACGTGCCGTCGGCGTTAATCGGCAGCACGGCCAAACTACCACCCCCATAATTGGAAACAAAAGCCGTTTTTCCGGTCTGATCGATGCTGATGTGACAGGGGCCTCCGCCAAGTGACGACTGGCCGTTCAGAAATTGAAGCTTACCGGTTGCCTTGTCAATGGCGTAGGCACTAACACCGCCAAGTTTATCGGCCCCTTCGTTGACCGAGTACAGGTACTTTCCCGACGGATGAATGGCTAGAAAAGAAGGGCTTTTCGCGTTTGAAACTGACTGAAGCGGCTGCATTGTACCCGCAGCCCGATCAAATTCAAAGACATAAACGCCCTCACTGCCCCGAACAGAATACGTACCAACGTACATAATTTCCTTACCCGACTGGGCTTGGGCGGCCATACTTAACCCAAATGAAATTCCTAAAATACAGTTGCGTAATTGGTTCATATACGTAATGATGAGTCGGTGTAATAAGCACGTATTCCGCGTAAACTACCGATGTTGGTCGTATTGGTTAGCAGGAAGTGTGTCGGCTAACTGGTTCCATTCTGATTGCGTTAATGCTGGACTTTCTTCCGTCTGCATAACCTCCGTCAATTGTTCCAGTGTGCGGATACCTACCACCGCAGAAGCAACAACAGGATGATGTAATGTATAGTGAATGGCTGTAGCAACTGGGTTACGCTGTGCATTTGACATGGCCGCAATTGATTCGGCAGCCTGTTGTACCTCATGGGCAGTATAGTTCAGATACGGAACAGCCGGTTTGTTGATCAGTAAACCCTTCGCCAGACTCCCCCGAGCCAGAACACTGATCTGATGCTCGTGCAACAAGTCTAAGCATGCCTCTTCGGGCCTGCGGTCAAGTAAACTGTATTGCATCATTACGCTCACCAGGTTCGATCGGGTTATCCACTCACGGGTCACAGTCGGGCGAATGGACGAAATGCCATATTCCCGAATTTTGCCCTGATTCTTTAGCAGCTCAAACGCTTCTATCGTTTCGTCGATCGGGTCGTCAAGTGTACCGCCGTGGAGTTGGTAGAGGTCAATATAGTCTGTTTGTAAACGGCGCAGGCTTTCATCAACGGCTTGCAGGATGTACGCTTTTGTTGGATTCCAATCCCAGCCAGAACCGTTGGGTCGCCACTGATTGCCCACTTTCGTGGCTAATACGACTTGCTGCCTCACCCCGGCCAGCGCTTTACCGACCATTAATTCATTCTGACCGTGGTCATATAAATCGGCGGTATCGAATAATGTAATACCGTTGTCGAGGGCGCGGTGAATTAAGTGTGCGTTTTCAGTGTAGTTGCTCCCCAATGACATACAGCCATACGCAATTTCACTGACAACGAGATCGGAGTTTCTAATTGATCGATGGTTCATATGCCTTACTTTCCCCTAGAAAGTCCATGATTTTTTCTTATTTTAGCAGTATAATAAGGAAATAATGCAAACAGAATTCTTTTACATGAACAATAGTATTAAAACCGTTAGCTAGAATCCTTTACTTTTGCAAAATAATTGGCATTAGTAAAATGCTAGTATCATTAAAACCTAACTTTTCGTTACCCTTCAATATCCTCAATTATCTCTATGAAACGAGTTCTGATTGTTTTCGCAGCTGTGGCAATGCTGTCTTCCTGTAATAGCAAGAAGCGGCTGGCCGAAATCAAATCCTTACAAGAGGCCCGTGACAAGGCTGTTGCTTCTTTAAATGACTGCGACCAGCGTACGGCTGATCTTCGTTCGCAATTATCAGCGAAAGACACCGATCTGCAAGGTAAAGACAAACAGGTAAATGACCTTGCTGCTCAGATCGATTACCTTAAGAAGACAAATACAAACCTCCTCGACCGGATGTCTGATCTGTCGATTGTGAGCAAGTCTGGTGCTGAAAGTATTAAAAAATCACTTGAAACACTGAACGAGCAAACGAAATACACCAATAACCTTAATTCCTCGATCCAACGTAAAGATTCATTGAATCTGGCGCTGGTGATGAGCCTGAAACGCTCACTGGACGACATCAACGATCAGGACGTTCAGGTTGAAGTAAAAAAAGGGGTTGTGTATGTGTCGCTTTCCGACAAGCTTCTGTTCAAATCAGGCAGCTATGAGGTTTTACCAGCTGCTGAAGTTGTGCTGGGCAAAGTAGCCAAAGTGGTTAATGACCACAAAGAACTCGATATTCTGGTTGAAGGCCATACGGATGCAGTCCCCATTGCAACAAGTGCGATTAAAGACAACTGGGATTTAAGTGCATTGCGCGCTACGTCGGTTGTTCGGACATTGCAAGGCAAATTTAGTGTAGCTCCCGAGCGGATGACCGCTGGTGGGCGTTCAGAATTTTCACCGAAGGATGATAACACAACTTCGGTTGGTCGTCAGCAAAATCGCCGGACGGAAATTATCATTACGCCGAAAATGGATCAGTTCTTCAACCTGCTGTCAAGCGGCCAGGCTGGCGGAAGCAAATAGTTAGCTTCAGATTCTCAATTAAAAACTGCATTTATGCGCTTTGAAATTAAAGCGCATAAATGCAGTTTTTGTGTTATAGACTACTTATTGCATTTAAGGGTGAGGCCTGGTTATGCAATTGTAATCGTAAAGGAAGCATTGAATACATGGCCAGCTTCAACATGCTGGATGGCTTCCTTGGCCTCAATTGGCTTCTGTTGGCCTTCGCTATCGGCGCAACCTAACCACGGCTCAATACAAACGAACGGTGCACCTGGCTTAGCCCAGATTCCCAGATATGGAAATGCCGGATAGTCGACGGTTACGCTGTGAGCATGCTTATCGGTTCGGATGGCAACACGTCGGGACGCCAGGTTTTTGAAAACCAGCGCATCCTGATCGAAGAGGTGTTTTGTCAGCAACAGTCGGTTTCCTTCGGTCGCCACAGGCTTTGTCTCTCCATTGAAATAGCCCGCCGATGACAGCCTATGTGTTTCCAGGGATTCAGTTTGTTCAAACTCGATAAAGTAGTCTTCATAGGCTTCATCTGGCTTAAATGGTACCGCAAACGCCGGATGCGCCCCAACGGAGAAGAAGACTGTTTTTTCATCTTCGTTCACTACCCGATAAGTGACCGTAAGGGCAGGACCATTCAGTTCATAGATGATCTGAAACTCAAATTCATACGGAAAGTGTATTCGGGTCGATTCGCTGGAACGTAACGAAAAAACAGCATGGGTCGCTGTAGACTCCGTTGTTTCAAAGATTGATTGCCGGGCAAACCCGTGCCGTTCGATCGGGTACGTTTTCCCATCAACCAGGAGCTGATTATTCAGGCAGCCACCTACTACCGGAAACAAATTTGGGGCGTGCCAGCCCCAAACGCTCGGGTCGGCCTGCCAGAGGTGTTCAATACCAGTCGATTTGTGAAAGATGGACGTTAATTCGGCTCCCTTAGGACGAATGGATACGCGAAGGTGGTGGTTTTCTAGAGTCGTCATATCCTGCAAAACTAAAAAAGCCGCTCAATGTTGAGCGGCTTTTTTCGAATTTGGTGACCACCGGGACTGTGGTCTGCTTGTCTGGTTTAGAACCGGAAGTGCGAGAACGCTTTGTTGGCTTCAGCCATACGGTGCGTATCGTCCTTCTTTTTCACAGCTGCGCCTTCACCTTTTGCGGCTGCGACGATTTCGGCTGCTAACCGGTCTACCATTGTTTTTTCACCCCGCGAACGAGCGTACCGGATAAGCCATTTCATGCCTACCGCGACCTTCCGATCAGCCCGTACTTCGGTTGGCACCTGGAAGGTAGCTCCACCGACGCGACGGCTTTTTACTTCAACTGATGGCATGACGTTGTTCAATGCCTTTTTCCAAGTATCCAGACCACTTTCGTTGGTACGTTTTGCTACCACATCAAGTGCATCATAGAAGATGGAGTACGCCAGGCTCTTTTTGCCTTCGTACATCAGGTTGTTAACAAATTTGGTTACGAGGACCTCCTTATATTTAGGATCAGGTAACACGTAACGCTTGGGCGGTTTCGCCTTTCTCATGATTTCTTCAGATTTTTGATCTTACTCTGAACGTAGCCCGCTCTGGAAGAGCTTTCCAACGCCCAGTCTTTGTTTAGTTGTACAGTTATAAAGTTTTATAGTTATAAAGTGTATTGCCGAGTTATCAACTAGTTAGCTTTATGACTATTTGGCTTTATGACTATTTTTTCTTGCCTTTTGCTGGCGGTGCACCTTTGCCACCTTTAGCTGGAGCCTGACCTGGTTTTGGACGTTTGGCGCCATATTTCGAGCGGCTTTGCAGACGACCGTTTACACCAGCCGTATCCAGAGCACCCCGAACGATGTGGTAACGAACACCCGGAAGATCTTTTACCCGACCACCGCGAATCAGCACGATTGAGTGCTCCTGCAGGTTGTGGCCTTCGCCCGGAATGTAGGCGTTTACTTCCCGGCCGTTCGTCAAGCGAACCCGGGCAACTTTACGAAGAGCCGAGTTTGGCTTCTTCGGTGTCGTGGTGTACACACGCGTGCACACGCCCCGACGTTGTGGGCAGGCGTCAAGAGCCGGCGATTTCGACTTGAATTCAAGCTTCTCGCGGCCTTTACGCACTAATTGTTGTATAGTAGGCATTCTTTAAATTGTTTACAAAAAACAGTCTTCCCGAAATTTGAGGTGCAAAGATACGGAAAACTGTTTGAATGCCAAAGCATAAGGCTATGACAAAATATAAAAGTCGCTGGATAAAAGAGGTTTATCAGGTAGAACCAGATTCTTCTCTCCTCCAGCGACTTTCAAGTAGAGTAAAACGCTATTTTGTCGATTACGCCTGCCCAACGGGTCCACCAAAGCCACCCGTCGGAAATTTGAAGCTATCAGTAGGGTTATTGATATCACCATAGGCCTCTTCAAACCGGCTGATGTTTTCACGGAGGGCTTCCAGCAATCGTTTGGCGTGTTCGGGAGTCAGAATGATACGGGCTTTCACCTTAGCCTTGGGTACACCCGGCATCAGACGAATAAAATCAAGAATAAACTCACTGTTCGAGTGAGCGATCATGGCTAAGTTAGCATATACACCCTCGGCGATTTCTTCGCTTAGTTCGACATCAATAGAGCCGTCGGGGTTTTGTTGTGGCGGAGTCATATAAAGCGCTATTTTTGACAAAAATACAGTAAAATGTACCTCTCCCTCTTCAGGACATGACTATTCTTACAGTGGCTTGAATAAAAACGTTTCAATCTTACCCTGTTTATCCTGACTGATGTAAAAATCGAGGGCCGACTGGGTAAACGTTGCCTTATAACGGGCAATCCCGTCTTTTACGCCCTGCGACTCCAGGGAATCCCATTTTCCTAACTGGCTTTTAAACTGACCCATTATCTCCTTCATCTTCTCGAGAGAAATCTGTTGTTTAAATGCCGTACCCATCAAGCTATACAAGGAATCTGGCTGATTGCTGTTAATAAACTGCTGCGACAATTTAGCCAGCGAGTCTAACGTATTCATTTGCAACGCAGAAGCCGTAGGTGCTTTATCTGCCGTTTGTGCTGAAACTGCCTGTGTCGATAAAGCAAAGACAAAAAGTAAAATAACCTGTTTCATCGGGTAAGAATTAGTGTGGGGTAAAAATAGGCCAAACAAAAAGGCAACTGGCGGAAATTAGGATTACCTACCTTCCCTTCTTTTAAATGGAGCATCGGCCGGATGAATGGTTGGAATACTGTTTTCACACTATATCACCCCATTTGCCCTATATTTTTCCATACCCACTGATACTGTAATATTCGGCAATAACGTATATTTACAGAATAATACTATATATATTGCCCTATTGGCAAATGAATATACAACCTGATTTAATTCCTGGTATTTATAATTACTGTGACGCCTGGTGTGAGCGTTGTTTGTTTACCAACCGGTGCCGAAGTTTTCAAATTCAACACGAAACAGGATTAACCAGTCGCCCAAACGCTGGCGACGATCTGGTTCAGCAGTTGACTGAAGCACTCAACCTGACCAGAAAATACGTTGAGAATCTAACCCGCGTCCAGAACCTTACTGATACGGATGGGCCAACGAACGAACAAGCGCTGGCTCTGGAAGAAAAGGCAGTCCGACGAATCGACAACCAGGGCCAGGTGGTGTCAAAACTTGCCAGCAACTATTTACGAACGACTGGCCTCTGGCTTGATGAGGAGAAAGGATTGTTAGAACAAGCTGGTCAGCAACAAATCAGAGACGTAGAATTGGGAATACGAACCCAGGAAGAAGCGATGCCCGTGCTGCACGCGCTGAAAGATGCCTGGGAAATGATTCGGTGGTATCGAACATTAATTCCGGTTAAGACGCAATCTGCGCTCCGGGCACTGGCCGAGCCCACCAACGATCCACAACTTACCAACTACCACCTGGGAAAGGCAAAGTTAGTGTTGGTTAGTATCGATCGTTCGTTACTGGCCTGGCAGACAATTATTCAGTTTTTTCCAGAAAAAACCGACGATTTACTTGATCTGATGGCTCTATTGAGTCGTCTGCGCCGGGAATTAGAGACGTTACTCCCCGACGCCAGGGCTTTTCAACGACCAGGGCTGGATTAACAAGCGGGCTTACAGTAGTTGACACCAACTCGTGTAAACCCGAACCATACCTTACTTTTTAACGATTGCAATCTCTACCCGCCGGTTCTTCTGCCGCCCTTCGTCGGTGTCGTTTGTGGCAACGGGTTTGGTTTCGCCAAAACCTTTACTGGCCACTCGATCGGGTTCGATTCCCTTGCTGATAAAGTATTCGCGAACGGCATCGGCGCGATCCTGAGACAGTTTAGCGTTTATTTCGTTAGAACCCGTATTATCGGTATGCCCCCGAACTTCGATCACTAATTTAGGCGCTTCATTCAGCGTAGTCACCAGACGGTCAAGTTCCGGACCTGATTCGGGGCGAAGTTCGGCTTTGCCAGTATCAAAGAAAATATTGTTTAGTCTTACTGACTCACCTACCTCGATCGGAACCAGCTTTAATTCCTGGCCTTTTATCTCCTGAAATCCCTTCGTCTGGGTCAAATCTACATTGTCGCCTTCGGCAATAAAGTCTTTGGCAATGGCTCTCATGCTGTATTTCTGACCATAAGGCAACACGATTTTATATTCGCCGGTAACGGGGTCAGAAGTCGCTTCGCCCGCTTCGGCACCATCGGGCAATGTTTGGTAGACAATTCGGGCTTCAATGGGTTTACCCGTTTTTTGATTGATCACCTTACCACTGATGAGCGCTACTGGATCTGGACGGGTAATATCGGATTTACCGGCTATATCATCTCCTCCGCCCAGTTTACCCGGCTGGTTAGTGGGTTGATCATCCGCTAATTTTACGCGGACGATATCACCTTTACCAAGTGTATTTTTGAAGGTCGTCAGGTAGGCGTAGTCACCCGAGGCCGCTAAGGTGTAATAAGCATCGTAGCCATCGGTATTGACTTTTGGGCCAAGATTAACGGGCTTCGACCAGTGTTTCCAGGTTTTATCAACGCGTTTACAGACGTAAATATCATTACTCCCCAGCCCTCCTTCGCGATTGCTCGAAAAATAAAGCGTTGCTCCATCTGGGGCCAGAAACGGGGTTGTTTCGGTGAACTTGGTATTCACTTCTGAACCCAGATCCATTGGTTTTGTCCAGGAGCCATCTTTCTGCCGAAAACTAACGTAGAGATCGTCTTCTTTGCTGTTTTTTTTCTCACTGAACGCCATCAGTAACACCTTTCCATCAGCCGACATGAACCCACAGTCGAATTGGCCTTTGCTCATGTTCACGTAGTTCGGGATGTCTATTTTTTGCGGAGGAGTCCAACCACTGGCCGTACGTTTACTAATCGAAAAGCCACGCGTTTCGTAGGTACCGTTCACATATTGCCCTTTGATGAGCATTGTATTGCCGTCGGGCGTAATGCTGTAGGCACAGTTATATTCGTCTTTATTGAGCGGAAAACCCATGCGCCGGGCCGGTCCCCATTTCTTACTGGTAGCATCGAAGTCAGAATACCAGATATCCTGACTTCCTTTAACGCCATGCGTATTATTCGGGTGGCTGATCCGGGCAAAATAAAGCGTCTTGCCATCAGGCGAAATCATCGGATTGATCTCGTTATACTCTGAATTGACCTGATTACCAATATTTTCAACTTTGGTATCCGACGCAGTGGTAGATTTTGTAGAATCTCGTCCCCGCACAGGTTCACCGGCTTGACCACTGACTGTCAGGGAAAGCAGCAAAAAAATCAGACTAGCGGCAACAGTACCGTTGGCATTCATACTATAAAGCAAAGGATAGTGGGATAATCTGTAGTGAAAACGACGAATGAGACGAGTTTTGTATACACTGAATCTCTGACCGTATCTATTGTAGGCAAAGTTGACTGCCACTACTTCCACGATACAAATTGAGGTGTCTTTTATTCTACCCCACCACCCGTAGTTTCGCAAAGCTCAGCAACAGCACTTTCTCACCGGCGGTCTCAAACTGGATGGTCGCTTTACGTTCGGTACCATTAACATCTACATTTTTCACCGTTCCAAACCCAAATTTAGCATGCTCAACACGTTGGCCAGCCGCAAGATCTGCCGTGCTGGTAGGCGCAAAATCGGGCGAAGGCGTGTGCGAGGCAGCTGATTGAGGAGTTTGTGACCGGGCGGTTTTCTGCGCCAGCGACCGCACAAAACTCATCGAACCAGTCGATGTGCTTTCGCTCTTATCCCGCTCCGGACGATCGAAGTCCAGCCGGCTGGGGGCCGAACGTTGCTTTGACACTTTCAGATACTGTTGGTCCATTTCCAGCAGAAACCGGCTCGGTTCACACATCTTCAGCCGCCCGTAATGATAGCGGGTTTCGGCATAAGACATGGTCAGTCGTTTTTCGGCACGCGTAACGGCCACGTAAAACAGACGCCGTTCCTCCTCCAGATCATTGCGGCTTTCGAGCATCATCTGACTCGGGAACAGATCCTCTTCCAGACCAACAATGTGGACATTTTTGAATTCGAGTCCCTTAGCCGCGTGAATGGTCATCAGGGTTACCTTGTCATTGTCGCCGTCGTCTTCTTTTTCGTCGGCCGTTGTCAACAGCGAGACCGATTGCAGAAATGCGCTGAGGGTTTTGTCTTCGTTATCTGGATTATCGACAAATTCCTTAATGGCATTCAGCAATTCCTGAACGTTTTCGTAACGAGCCAGCCCTTCAACGGTCTTATCGTCATATAACTCCTTCAGCAAACCCGACGTTTTGGCAATGTGTGAAGCAACTTCAAAGGCATCTTTCTGGTCGAGAAGTAGTTTGAAGCTCTTAATCAGGGTAGCAAAGCTTTCGATAGCGAAAGTCGACCGTCCGGCAATGTGCTTACCAATGTCGGCTACAATTTCCCAGATCGAATCCTCTTTTTCGGCGGCTATGACACTGATTTTGGCAACGGTAGTATCGCCAATGCCGCGCTTGGGCAGGTTTATAATCCGTTTGAAGGCTTCTTCGTCCTGCTGATTGACCGTAAACCGAAGATAGCCAATCAGATCCTTGATTTCCTTGCGTTGGTAGAAAGACAGGCCGCCAATAATTCGATACTTGATGCTCACCTTCCGAAGCGCTTCTTCAAACGCCCGCGACTGCGCGTTAGTCCGATAGAGAATCGCAAAATCGTTGTTTGTGAGCGATCCGTTCATCTTGGCCTCAAAAATTGACGAAGCCACCAGCCGCCCTTCTTCATTGTCCGACGATGCTTTGATAATCTCGATCAATGAACCCTCTTCATTATCGGTGAAAACGTGCTTCTCAAGTTGGTTCTTATTGCGGGAAATGATGGAGTTTGCCGCCTGCACAATGGTTTTGGTGGAACGATAGTTCTGCTCAAGCTTGACAATTTTGACGTTTTCTTTACCGTAATCGCGCTGAAAGTTGAGGATATTTTCGATGTTAGCGCCCCGGAACGCATAAATACTCTGGGCATCGTCACCGACAATACAGATATTCTGGTGAACAGCCGCCAGTTTGCGTGTGATCAGGTATTGCGAAACGTTGGTATCCTGAAACTCATCGACCATAACATGCTGAAACTTATGCTGGTATTTGTTCAGAATGTCTAAATGGTCACGGAACAGCACATTGGTATTGAACAACAGATCGTCGAAATCCATGGCGTTGGCCGCAAAGCAACGAATTGCATACTGTTTGTAAATGCGACCAATGTGAGGCATTCGGGCACCCTCATCGTCTGCCTGAATCACGGCATTGTTAATGTAATCGTCGGGACCAATGAGCCGGTTTTTAGCGCCCGAAATCCGCCCGAAGACGCTATTGACGCGGTAAACCTTGTCGTCGAGCGCCATTTCCTTAATAATACTACGCAACAGCGACTTAGAGTCGTCGGTGTCATAGATGGAAAAATTGCTGGTATAGCCGATGGCTTTTGCTTCGATCCTCAGAATTTTGGCGAATACGGAGTGGAATGTACCCATCCAGATATTACGCGCTTCTGTGCCAACAACCTTTTCGATCCGATGACGCATCTCACCGGCTGCTTTATTGGTAAACGTCAGTGACAGAATCCGGAAAGGATCTACACCATTTTCAATCAGGTGGGCAATACGATACGTCAGAACGCGTGTTTTGCCCGAACCGGCACCAGCTATAATCATCAGCGGTCCATCGCCGTGCATCACGGCTTCCCGCTGGGGGTCATTCAATCCAGAAATGTAATCAACCATACAAAGACGTTGGACATCAGGCGCTGGATGCTGGATTTGACGAAAGTCCAGTGTATGATGTCCAGCATCCGGCGTCTTTATATAACAACCAAAACTACGAAAAAATTTGGTTACGACCGGATTGAAACGTACATGATCCAAACAAGTCTATCAGCGGCTTGCAAACAGGTTTCGATACGTTTTCTGTAATTTCCAACCCCTGAAAGTACCGGAGAAAAATCTGATCAATAGCCCCAAACGGCCAATGTGTATACCAGCTCCGTTTTGTCCTTTCGGCCTCTGGAAGCTATGGCATGAATACGCTGATGTATCTCCGCGAGCTTATCTTTGCATCCACGCCTAAAGACCTTTCCGTTTGTATACACTGAATGACAGATGGATTCGCATCGCTGGTATCACTTTATTGATGATACTGTCCATCGTCAGCAACGGTTTCCTGCAACAATCCCTCACGGGGCTTATATTGGTAAGATTACCGCTCTTTAAATTTGAGAATTTCATTAATGGCAACGCCAATTTTTCAGGCAACAAACTTACAGGCTACCTGCCAACAGTATAGTAAACAGTTTAGAGTTTCAGTTTAATAAGAGATTTTAATTTTTCGCACAGCAGAACTATACCTCTTCCATTCCCCTTAATGATACGAATATTGTTTTTTCAAATAAACAGCAATTAGTAGAGCCGAAAATCGGAAAAAGAAGTCTAAAATTCGAAACTATTAAATTAGATTTATCTCTAGGGATTAACAATTTCAATTAAACCAAAAAATACAGTTTAGATTATGAGCTAAATGCAGCTAATTGGTATTATTTCAGTCCGGCAGCCAGAATCAATGCATATGCATATATAACCGATAGATTATAAAAAACATAAAAAAGCCATTCTAAAAGGTGATTTAATTATCTTTTAGAATGGCTTTGTTTGAAGCATCTAGGTACTTCGGCTCCTTAAAATGCAACCTCACTTATAACAATATCTGTTCTGAAGTATTTAGTGCCATTTTTAGCTTCATAGATCCCAGTTTGTAATCTTTCTGATTTAGTCAGTTGCAAAATTCAGTATACAGAAGGCAATAGGAATAAAACCAAACAGGTTTTCACGATGGGTGGCAATTAGTCAGATTCATCATTTATCAGCAGTCGGATTCCAATCTTTTTTTAGAGGTTTGTCTACTACTAATGGCGCATCATCAGCGTATGTTGTCATTTCCTGCGTTAATAATTTTATCATCTTTTCAATCAAACCTTTTTTGCTCGATTGGCCAGACAAGTCATTTAATTCATGTGGATCATTCTCCAGATCAAACAACTGGGTATGATTGATTAAAGGGTATCGGATTAATTTCCAATTTTCATTTCGGATGGATCTCATACAGTTTTTATATCCGGTATACATCAACTGTCGAACTTTCTGACTCTTTCCGGTGATGATTGGCATCAGTGGCTTACCTTCCACTTTATCCGGTAATGGAGCATTACCAATTCCGGCTATCGTAGGAAAGACATCCATTAGATAAACCAATGCATCTGATTTGCCTTTTGGAATCCCTGGGCCAAAAAACACCAATGGAACATGCATCCCTCCAAATTCATACAAATTCTGCTTTCCAAATAAACCATGATCACCCATCGATAGACCATTATCTCCACTAAAGATGATTATGGTATTCTCCCACTGATTCGATTCTTTTAGGGCATCAAAGATTCGGCCTATATGGTAATCAAGCCCCGTAATACACGCATAATATTCAGCCAATTGTTTTTTGGTGTCCTGTGCTGTTCTGGGCCAAGGTGCAAGTGTTTCATCCCGAACTTTCATGTCGCCATTATCAAATGGATGTAACGGCATAAATGAAGGAGAAAGTTTAATGGTATCTGCCTGATACATTTCGTGGAACTTGGTTTCAGCAATTCTTGGATCGTGAGGAACCGGCGGAGCCAGATAGATATAAAATGGACTGCTCTCTTTATTATTCGAACGTGTTTTAAGGAATTCAATGGTTTTATCAGCTAAATTTTTACTGCTCTCAGCCCTTTGCTGTCCCCTTGCTTCATCAATTATGTTTGTTTGAAAGGCTTTTACACCTGCTGTAAATTCATTCCCCCCCTTACCGTAATGCCAAGTTTGATAGCCCGTATGCTCCATAACTTTCGGTAGAAAGGTATTGGAGTCACTGGCATTATCCGCAGCAGCTTTTTGTCCTGGTATCCTTAACCAGGAACGGCCTGTCAACATCATGGTTCTGCTAGGAAGACAAACAGCTCCAATCATTGAGCCCATGGTGTATGCTCTAGAAAAATGAAATCCTTTTTCTACCAGCTTATCTAAATTAGGTGTATGTACATCCTTATTACCCAATAAATGCAGAGCATCAGCTTTAAAATCGTCAGCATGAATGTGTAAAATATTAAGTTTTGTTTTATGGTTAGTTGATGGTCCCTTCCCCTTTTCGGGTATCATCGAAACGGTGTTCCGCGCCCATAATGACAGTGAATAAAAAAGCAATAATGCGTAAAGTGCTACGGTTTTCATGTTTGCTTGGGTTCAATATTTTTCGGCTTTGTCAAATACTGGAGCTATTATCCAGGGTCCTGCGTTTAACAAAGAGGTATAAAGTTAATGACCCACACATAATTAACCGGTAATAAACGCTTATACACGAATAATAGTTAAAAATGTAAAGCGCCCGTGTAAAATTTTATGAATCGAAAATTATTTATTATTTTTAGCCATATCATCAAATAATGAAGAAATAAAAATATCAATTTTGGAACGTTTATGTTTAGAATGCGGCCACCTGGTGAGGGGGAGATCGGATAAAAAATTTTGCAATGATGGTTGTCGGAATAACTTCAACAATCGTGTAAAGAGTGAGGATACTATTGTGCTTAAGACGATTAACCATATACTGAAGAAGAATCGCCCTATATTAGCCTATTTAAACCCTCAAGGTAATAGGAAAATTAAAGTAAGCAGGAAAAATCTCGAAACTGCTGGATTTAATTTTGATTACCATACTTTCATCTTCAGTACACAAAGTGGAAAGTTATTTATATTTTGCTACAGGGCTTTCTTATAAAACAGCCTCCACTTGCATAAACTGAATTAGTGAAGAAAATTCATCGGCAAAATTGTCCAGTTGAGCTGCCATATTCTTCGGCTTCAATCGATGCAGTAGATTCATTGTCAA